>DASPXQ010000086.1:0-19964 GCA_035637195.1 Thermoplasmata archaeon
GGGTCGATGCCGACGGCCGTCGAGGCGGTCCTGCAAGAATTCCCGGGCACGCTGCGCGAAGGCGATCAAGTCATCCTGAACGATCCCTACCGCGGCGGGACGCATCTCCCCGACGTCACCCTGGTCCGCCCCGTGTTCGTCCGCGGACGGGTCCTCGGATTCGCCGCGAACCGTGCCCACCACGCCGATATCGGCGGGATTGCGCCGGGGTCGATGCCCGCGGACGCCACGCGCCTCGAGGAGGAGGGCATCGTGCTGGAGCCGCAGAAGTTCCTCGACCGCGGTCGGGAGCGGCGGGAGGTCCTCGACCGCTTCCGACGCGAGACGTTGAATCCGCCGGAGCGTCTCGGCGACCTCCGCGCCCAGGTGGCCGCGAACGAGCTCGGGGCGCGCCGTCTGGCGGAGCTCGCGTCACGGCACGGGGTGACGCGCCTCCGAGCGAACTCCGATGCGCTCCTCGATTATGCCGAACGGCGGGTGCGGGCCGCGATTCAACCGCTGCCCCGAGGGACCTGGAACGCGGAGGACTTCCTCGAGTCGGCACATTCCGACCGAGACTCGCGGATCCGGATTCGGGCGGAGGTGTCGATCGGCGGGTCCGGATTCACGATCAACTTCGCCGGCACGGACCGGCAGGTCGACGGCAACGTGAACGCGCCCCTCGCCGTCACCTTGAGCGCCTCGTACTACGTCGTGCGCTGTCTCACGGACCCCGAGGCGCCCCGGAATGCGGGTGCGTATCGACCCGTGCGGGTGCTCGCGGAAGAAGGGAGCCTCGTGCGCGCGCGATCGCCGGCCGCGGTCGCGGCGGGCAACGTGGAGACGTCGCAGCGAATCGTGGACGTGATCTTCCGCGCACTCGCCGAACCCCTCGCGGACCGCGTTCCGGCGCAGAGCCAGGGGACGATGAACAACCTGACGATCGGCGCATCCGGACGAAAGCCCTTCTCCTACTATGAGACGATCGCGGGCGGGGAAGGCGCCCTCCCGTTCCGGGACGGCATGTCCGGAGTCCACACGCACATGACGAACACGCGGAACACGCCGGTCGAGGCGCTCGAGCTCGCGTACCCGCTCCGCGTCGAGGAATACCGGCTCATCCCGGCGAGCGGCGGCGGGGGCCTTCATCCGGGCGGCGACGGCGTCCGCCGGTCCGTGCGGCTCCTCGCCTCGAGGGGCACCGCGTCGATCCTCACGGAGAGGCGGGTCCTCCCGCCGAGCGGCCTGCACGGCGGCGCGGACGGTCGGCCCGGACGGAACTTCCTCGTGCACGACGGCAAGAGGCGTCGCCTGCCCTCGAAGGTCACGGTCCCCCTCTCGAAAGGCGACGTGCTGATCATCGAGACGCCGGGCGGCGGTGGCTGGGGCGCGAAACGCACGGCGTGAGTGTAGCCTACCTGCACCGCGGAGCTTCACCCTCCAGACGCACGCTCCGCTCGCGTGCTCCTCCCGGCGTTCCTCCTCGGCTTCGTCCTCGTCGTGATGCTCGGCGTCTTCACCGGCATCGTGACCGGCCTTTCGCCGGGGTTGCACGTGAACAACGTCGCCGCGTTTGTCTTGGCCACGGAGCCCGCGTGGGCGGCGTTCCTCGCGTCGATCCTCCCGGAAGCCACCGCGGCGAGCGGCGTCGGCATCTTCCTCGCGCTCTACCTGCTCGCGACCGCGGCCGCCCACGCCGTCTTCGACTTCATCCCGAGCGTGTTCCTGGGCGCACCCAGCGAGGACACGGCGGTGGCCGCGTTGCCCGGCCACCGCCTCCTCCGGGTGGGACAAGGGGCGAAGGCGGTCGCCCTCGCGGCACGCGGCGTGGTGCTCGGCACCGCGTTCGCGGTGCTCGCGCTGATCCCCTTGCGGGCCGTGCTATCGGATCCGATTGGCCTCGCGGATCGCTTTCGACCGTGGTCCGCGCTCTTCCTCGCGTTCGTCCTCGGGGCGTTGCTCGTGTCCGAGTCCCGCGGAGGGAAGGCCCGTCGAGTCTGGCGGGCGGCATGGGTCCAGGCGCTCGCCGGGGCCCTCGGCGTGGCGACGTTGCGAGGACCGACCCCGCTCGACGCCGGAGTGATCCTGTTCCCGTTGTTCTCCGGGCTCTTCGGGATCCCGAGCCTGCTCATCGGATTGAGGGCGAGGCCCGGCTCGATCCCGCTGCAGCGGCTCGAACCTCTGCGCGCGATCAACCGGACGGACGTCCGCTCCTCGATTCGCGGCACGCTCGCGGGCGCGAGCGTCTCGTGGCTGCCGGGCCTGAGCGGCGGTGCGGCTGCGACCTTGGCCTCCCTGCGCGTCCGCAAGTCGACGGGCCCATCGCAGTTCATGGTCGTCCTCGGCGCCGTGTCCAGCTCGACCGCGCTCCTGAGCGTCGCGGTCCTCTACATGATCCATCGCTCCCGCAGCGGCGCGGCGGTCGCCGTGGATCGGCTGCTGCCCGAGGTCGGGTCCTGGACGGAGCCGCTGCGGGTCCCGGCGTCGCTCGCGGTCCTGATCCTGGGGACCGTCCTCGCGACGGCCGTCGCGGCGCCCCTGGCCGTCCGCACGGCCCGCTGGGTCGCATCGCGTTCGTCGACGGCGGACCCGCGTCGGGTTTGCGGTGCATCCCTCGTCGCGCTCGTCGCGCTCCTCGCCGTCGTCTCCGGCCCGGTCGGCCTCACCATCGCGTCGCTGGCCGCGGTCGTCGGTCTCGTCCCAATCTCGCTCCGCGTCCGGCGGGTGCATCTGATGGCGTCGCTCCTCGTCCCGGTGCTCATCGGCTACCTCGCGACGGCCTGAGAAAGGGTAATGAGGCCCGGGTTTCATTGGCAGCCTCACGGGAACCAGGATGGACTCGGTTCGCGCCCGTCCTCCGGATTCGCTCGAGCGCCTTTCGTACGTGATCGCGAGTCGGCAGCGCGAGAAGGTCCTCGCCGCCGTCATCCCGGGTCCGAAGACGCCCGTGCAGCTCGCGAAGAACACCGGCCTGCGGCTCCCGCACGTGAGCCGGACGCTTGGCGAGCTCGTCCGCGCGGGCCTCGTTCGATCGGTCGGCGCGGAGCGCCGAGGAAAGCTGTATGCGCCGACGAACCTCGGCGTTGCGGTCTTCACGGAGGTCGCGGATGCGCGCGGAGACCGGCTCGTCGCGCCGATGGTGCGGGGGAGCCAGTTTCGGAACTACCACCATTGGGTGTCCGTGAGGCACGGCCGGACGGCAGCGGACTCGTTGCTGCTCGAAGCCGGCCTCGACCCCGCCCGTCTGGACGTCGACGGGTGGTATCCGTTGCGATGCGTGCTGGAGGTCCTGGACCTTGTCGAATCCCGCTTCGGCGACGGGACGTACGAAGCGACACGGACGATGCTCCGTGAGGAGGCCGGCAATTTTGCGTCGCTCCGGCGTCTGCTGACCCGGGCGCTGCCGCTGCCTCTCCTCCTGGAGCTCTCACCGAACGCGTACCACCGGGACTACAACCACGGCCGTCTCGAGGTCGACGTCCAGGACCGTCGGGCGATCATGAAACACTACGACTGGATGAGCAGCCCGGCGCGGTGTGCCGCGTGGCTCGGGACCTACGAGGGGTTCCTCGAGCTCATCGGGATCGAAGGGACCGTGACGAAAGTCGCCTGCCTGCTGAAGGACGACCCGTACTGCGGCTACCTGATCTCGTGGCGAGCCGTCGGGGAACGTCGAGAACGGAACGTTCGCTGGTAACTTCCAGGTAACCATGAATTATGACCCGAGAGGCCGTGACAGGATGAGGCAGGAATCTAGGCGAACGGACGCTCGTTCTGGAGGGATGCCTGCCCGCGCCCGTCCTCGGAAGGGTCGTGGACGGGTGTGCTTTCTCATTCGTCGTGGTTCTCGCGGGTGCCGTACGGCGTCGAGTACTTGTGCGTCTCCCGGATCCGCTCGACCCCGTCGATCTCGTGGATGTACTCCGCGACGACGGCGGGGACGAGCGATTGCCAATCGCCGCCTTTCAGCATCGCTTCCCGCACGCGGGTGCCGGACAGCCGCTCCCGGTCCACGAGCGGCGGTGAGAGGACCTTGAACCCATGCTCCCGGAAGAGCCGGACGACGAGGTCGGAGTTCGAGAACACGACATCGAAGCGCGGCACGAGCGAGAGGACGTGGCTCACCCAGACGCTGTGGACGTGCGTGTCCGGGATCGGCACGATGTGGTAGTTGTGGATGCCCTCCGCATCGAGGGCGCGTTTGATCATCTCGTACCGCTCCCCTGCGGTGAAGGGGTTCTCGCCGGTATGGCTGTACTGCGCCGAACCGATCCCGACGATGATCTCGTCGTGCGTCTCCAGGATCCGCTTGACCGTCGCGAGGTGACCCCGGTGGAACGGCTGGAACCGGCCGATGAAGAACGCTCTCCCGCTCACTCCTCATCCTCTCCAAGGAAGTGGTCGATGTACGGGCACTCGAGCGTGAGGAACTTGCGGCAGTGCACGCAGCGGCCGTCGTCCTGCCCGGGGGCGAGCGCCGGGTTCGGCTCGTAGCACGGCATCGGTTCGGAGAATTCGAACGGCTCGGGGGCATCTTCCATAGGGTGCCTCCGAGGCGATTCAGTGAGGGACCGCTGCGGGGGCCGGCTTGTCCGGGGTCATCTTGGGGACGAGCGCCGCGAGCTTGCTGATCAGCCCGGACTTCTTCGGGCCGACGAGGGCCTGCTCGAGCACCTCGCTTAGCGTGTCAACCGGGACGATCTCGATCTTCCCCTGGTACTTGTCCTCGAGGAGGACGTCTTTGAGGTTCGTTCGCGGGATCACGACCTTCTTGATCCCGAGTTCCGCGGCCGCTTCGATCTTCGCCGTGACGCCGCCGACGGGCAGGACCTGCCCGCGGACGCTCAGCGAGCCGGTCATTGCGACCGCTTGGCTGACGGGGACTTCCTCGAGGGCGCTGATGACGGCCGTGGCGACGGAGATCGAGGCGCTGTCGCCTTCCGTGCCCTCCCGGGAGCCGACGAACTGCACGTGGATGTCATGATTCGAGATGTCTTCGCCCGTGTACTTCTTAATCAGGGCGGCGACGTTCTCGACGGCCTCCTTCGCGATCTCGCCGAGTCGGCCGGTCGCGATGATCCGTCCGCCTTGCTTCGCCTGGGCCGGCGTGACCTCCGCCGCGATTGGGAGGACGATCCCGCTGAACTCCGCGATCGAGTTGTCGCCGACGAGCACCGCGAGGCCGTTCACCATGCCCACGATCGCGCCTTCCGTGATGAAGGTCTGGTACTCCTTGCCGCGTTCGATCATGCGGTCCGCGACCTGCTGTTCAAGGGACCGCGCGATGGTCTTCGCGTTGAGGACGTTCTTCGCCGTGACGAGCGGCGTGCCCTCTTCTTGCGCGATGTCGCCCGCGACCCGAATGAGGCCGCCGAGCTCGCGCAACCGGAGGGTGAGCTGGCCGCGCCGACCCGCGCGGCGCTGCGCCTCTCGCAGGATCTCGAGGACGGCCGTGCGGTCGAAATGGGGGATCTTGCGATCCTTCGAGACCTCTTGCGCGACGAATCGCACGAGTTTGAGCCGGTTCTCTTCCGTGTCCGGCATCGTGCTCTTCATGTAGATCTCGTAACCGTATCCGCGGATCCGCGACCGCAGCGCCGGATGCATGCCTTGGACTGCGTCGAGGTTCCCCGCGGCCACGAGGATGAAATCGCAGGGCACGGCTTCCGTCTTCACCATCGCGCCGGAGGACCGCTCGCTCTGACCGATGATGGAGAACTTCTTCTCCTGCATGGCGGTCAGCAGGGACTGCTGGCTTTCCATGCGGAGCACGTTGATCTCGTCGACGAAGAGGACGCCCTTGTGGGCCTTATGAATCGCACCGGATTCGACGCGCTCATGGGCAGGCGTCTCGAGGCCGCCGCTCTGGAACGGGTCATGCTTCACGTCCCCGAGGAGCGCGCCCGCGTGGCTGCCGGTCGCGTCGATGAACGGCGGGGACTCGTCCGGAGTGTGGCTCACGAGGAGCTTGGGCACCATCAGGTTCTCCTGCCGGTGGCCCGTGTAGCGGCTCGCGATGTAGATGATCGCCGCGACCAAGATGCCGAACAGGATGATCTGCGGCGCTTCCGGGTTGAAACCGGGACTTGGTCCCCCCCAGTTGTACGACATGATCACGCTGAGGCCGATGATGAAGAACACGATCGTCATGATCATCGAGGCCTTCTGTTCGCGTCGCTGCATCGCCTCCGCCTTCTGCGCATTGACGATCTCACGGCCCTTGCCGGCCGGCACGACGCGGATCTTCGGCTCGTTCGGGTCCTCGGGGTTGTGATAGACGATGATGTCCTGAAGTTCGTCCCGCGGGAGGAGTTCGGTCATGGAGCGAGCGAGCATCGACTTGCCCGTGCCGGGATCGCCGATGAGCATGACGTGCCGCTTCTGCTCCGAAGCCTTCCGGATGACCTCGACGGCCCGCTCCTGCCCGATCACCTGGTCGACGAGCCTCTCCGGGATCTTGACCTCGGCCGTGCTACGGAAATCCACCTTGTTAATCCAGGAATCCACCGGGGGCAGCTCGTCCGGTTCTCCCGCGGTCTCCACCATGTTTTGACCGGCCCCGCGCGTTGGTCACCTTCGAATACACGAGCCTTCTACTTAAACACTTTGACCTAGAAGACAGGAATGAGAGGGCACAAATGTTCCGCGGCTCTCGGGACAAATCGCGAACCGGAACGGGCTCACGCACTCGGGCCCGCGATCATCTGCGCGAGTTTTGCGAACGCGTGCTCGACGTTGTCGCCCGTCTTCGCCGACGTGAACATCCAGGGAGCGCCGTGGGATTCGGCGGCTCTCTTGATGTCGGCCTCCTTCACCGCCATCTGCTCTCGGAGGTCCGCTTTATTCGCGAGGTACTCGATCGGAATGTGGCCCGTGACCTTCACGACGGCCGCGACCCATTCGTCGAGGTCGTCGAGCGTCTCCTTCCGCGTGACGTCGCACACCGCGAGGACGCCCTGGGCGCCGTGGAAGTACGCTTCCTTCAGCAATTCGCGGAATCCCTTCTCGCCCATGATGTCCCAGATCGTCATGTCGATGTCCGTGCCACCGTTCGGGCCGTCGACCTTGATCTCTTTCTTCGAGACCTTCGCGCCCAACGTGGAGATGTATCGGTCGTCGAACTGGTCCTGGATGAATCGGCGAATCAGGCACGTCTTGCCGACCGCACCTTCCCCGACGAGGCAGATCTTGACCTTCATTCTCTGGCGGTCCATGGAAGTCCCCAGACGGGTTGCGTCGCGCTCACGAGGCTCAGATTATAAAGGAATTGCCCAACGGTTATCTGATGAGATAACACGCACGTCTTGACTCGAGGCGCGCCGCGGCTCACGCATCGCCGCCGTGGGCGATCGCGTCCCCGAGGACCTTGAACGCCTCGTTGACTCCCTGGCCGGTCTTCGCCGAGGTGACGAAGTGCTTCGCGTTGTGGATTGTGCCCATCCGCGCGAGTTCCTCCTCGCTCACGACGAGGCGCTCCTTGAGATCGAACTTGTTTCCCAGGAAGACGATGGGGACGTTGCCCACCTGCTTCCGGATCATCTGCACCCAGTTGCTCAGGTCGTAGAACGTATCCTTGCGGGTCATGTCGCAGACCGCGATCACGCCGTGGGAGCCTTCGAAGTACGCGTCACGGAGGAGCGCTCGGAACCCTTTCTCCCCCATGATGTCCCACACCATCATGTCGAGGCTCGCGTTTGCGCCTCTCCACATCACGTCGACCGTCTTCTTCGTGACCTTCGTCCCGACGGTCGCGATGTACCGGTCCTCGAACGCATCCTGCACGTACCGCTTGATGAGGGATGTCTTTCCGACGGCGACGTCGCCGACCAAGCACACTTTCACCTTGACGTGCTTCTGGCCGACCAACGCGGGTACCGCCATCAACGACGCCCAACCCGGCGCTGATTTATGTACCGTGAGGACGCGAGTATCGTCCCTGATAAGTATTATCGGTCGCCGTTATGCGCCTGGGGAGTCGCCGTCCCACCCTGTTCGCTCTTAATCTTTAGCGACTAGCGCCAATCGGCGGCAGGAAGAGTTCGGGTAAGGGCGACTTGTCGTCGCTCTGATTGCCCCTGATAATTCTCATTCTTCGGGGACAACCTTCCGGGTGTAGCGCTCTTTCGCGACACGTTCGGCGAGGGACTGGAAGGCGGTCTCGACGTTGACGCCCGTCTTGGCGGAAGTGAAATGGAACGGACTGTCGTACGCGCGGGCCGCCTGGACCATCTCGTCCTCCGTGATCTGCGCCTGGTCCTTCAGGTCGACCTTGTTCCCCAGGAATTCGATCGGGATCTTCCCGGTGACGCTGTAGACACCTTCGATCCAGTCGTCGAGATCATCGAGGGTCTTCCGCCGGGTGACGTCGCACACCGCGAGGATCCCGCGGGCGCCGTAGAAGTACGCCTCCTTGAGGAGTTCCCGGAACCCTTTCTGACCCATGATATCCCAGATCGTCATGTCGATCTTGAGCTCGCCCGCGCCCTCGGGCACGGACGACGTCAGTTCCTTCTTCGAGACCTTCGTGCCGAGCGTCTGGATGTACTTATCATCGAAGTTGTCCAAGACGAACCGGCGGATGAGCGACGTCTTCCCAACGGCCGCCTCGCCGACGAGGCACACCTTCACTTTCATCCGCTTTACTTCCATGAAAGACCGCCGCGCGACGTGGCATAGCCGGGGAGACCCGCTTAAAAGTTATGGGAATGTTATCAGCCCCGATACGCCGAGGCCGTGCCTGCCGCCGCCCGCGCCCTGGCCGCGAGCCCTCGAAATGAGAAAGCATATTGTATCCTCCGGGCGCTGAGGGTCTCGAAGGCGCGGCGATGTGCGACGAATACTACGACGCCCGCATGCGGGCGTTCTGGCGGGCGCTCGAAGAGGAAAAATCGGACGAAGAACTCGAGGCGGCCGAGGACGATCCGATCGTCGAGCCGATTACCATCGAGACCTTGGAACCGCCGAAGGCGAAGCCCAAGGCGCTCCTCCACTGAATCCCTCACGCGAGCGATCGGTCGACAATTTCCTCCAGAGAACGCACGACGTTCTCCAAAGAATTAAATAGACCCCCTCCATAGGGAGCGCTCAGCGCGCCGACCACACGCTCCCGGGCAATCCCTCGCGGATCCCGGCAATGCGGGCCCGTTTGTTCTGGGTCCGCAGGCAGCGTCACGGTGGCGCGGAAGCGGCTCGCGTCTCGAAGCACGCGACGAGAGATCACTCTCTCCGGAGGAGTGGCGCAGTGCCCAAGGAGCACCGACCCCGACACGGATCGATGGGCTTTTCGCCCCGCAAGCGGAGCGAGAGCCCGATTCCCCATTTCTCGAGCTGGCCCGACATCGATGGCGGGGCCCCGAAAGTGCAGGGCTTCGCCGGATACAAGGCCGGCATGACCCATGCGATCGTGATCGACTACCGACCGACTTCGACGACCTCGGGGCAAGAAGTGCAGGTGCCCGTCACGGTCGTCGAGGTGCCGCCGATGCGTGTCGCGGGAGTGCGCCTGTATCGCCGGGTCCCGGAGGGCCTGAAGACGGTCACCGAGGTCTGGAGCCCGCGGCTCGACAAGGAACTGCGACGGGTTTTCCCGATTCCGAAAGAATACGATGCGGACGACGCGTGGAAGAAGGCGAATCCCGCCGAAGTGGACGACGTCCGACTCATCACGTTCACGCAGCCCGCGCTCGTCTCCGGTGTCCCGAAGAAGAAGCCGGACCTCATGGAGAATCGGGTGGCCGGGGGTTCTGTAGAGGACCGCGTCAAGTATGCGAAAGGCCTGCTCGGGAAGGAAATTCCTGTGACCGAGTTCTGCCGCGAGGGCTCGATGGTCGATGTCGCGGCGATCACGAAGGGCAAGGGATGGCAGGGTCATCACACGCGTTGGGGCACGCGCCTCCTGAGCCACAAGAACTCGAAGCACCGCCGGAACATCGGGACGCTCGGGAACTTCCAGCCCGGCTACGTGCGGCCGACCGTGCCGCAAGGCGGCCAATTCGGGTACCACCAGCGGACCGAGTACAACAAGCGGATCCTGAGGATCGGCGAGAAGGGCGACGATATCACGCCGAACGGCGGCTTCCTCCACTACGGTTCGGTGCGGAATCCGTACGTGCTCCTGCATGGCTCGATCCCCGGCCCGACGAAGCGGTTGATCCGCTTCCGGGACGCGGCCCGCGTCGGCTACGTGAAGCTCGAGAAGTCGCCCGAGCTGACGTACGTCTCCCGGGAAACGAAGCAGGGGGTGTGACCGGCTTGGCGGATCCCGAAGACACGAAGGAGTCGGCCGCGGAATCCGCCGGGGAGAAGGAAGCGCCGAAGAGGCGCATTCGCGCGAAGAGGCCCGCCAAGGCCGCTAAGGCGACCAAGGCGACGAAGGTGGAGAAGGAGCCGAAGCCCAAAGAGAAGAAGCCCGAGAGACCCGCGCTGACCGCGGGCCAGGTCCACGTGTACTCCCTCGACGGCGACGTCCTGAAGAGCGTCGAGTTGCCCCCGGTCTTTCAATCGGAAGTCCGCACGGACCTCATCCGACGCGCGGTGACCTCCGCGCAGGCGAACCGCCGCCAACCGTACGCGTCGTCCTTGACGGCGGGCATGCGCCATTCCGTCCGGTGGTCCGGGAAAGGCCATGGCGTTTCGCGGGTCCCTCGGATCCGCGGGACGATGATCGGGGCGCAGGCTCCCGGGACCGTCGGCGGGCGGCGGGCGCACCCGCCTCGGATCCAGGCCATCTGGGCGAAGAAGATTAACGATCACGAACGGCGGCTCGCTCGCAACGCGGCCCTCGCCGCGGTCAGGGACCCGTCGCTCGTCTCGTCGAGGGGCCACCGGTTCGACGAGGACCTGAGTCTCCCGGTGATCGTCGAAGACGGCATCGAGGCCGTCGACCTGGACGACCGCGCGACCCACGAAGGCCTCCGCATCCTGAATCGCCTCGGCGTGATCGCCGACGTCGATCGGGCGAAGGACGGCCGTCACATCCGAGCCGGTCGCGGGAAGATGCGCGGTCGGCGGTACCGCCAACCGCGGAGCCTGCTCATCGTCGTGAAGGAGGCGGACAAGGTGCGCCGCCTCTTCGGCAACCTCCCGGGCGTCGAGGTCGTGAGTCCGGCCGCGCTCAACGCGGAGTTGCTCGCGCCCGGCGGGGATCCCGGACGACTCACCGTGTTCAGCGAGGGCGCGCTCGAGGTCCTACGGAGCTGGGGCCCATGAAGCCACACGAGATCCTCCTGCATCCCTACGTCACCGAAAAATCACTCAACATGCTACAAGGCACCCCCGTGCAGAATCTGAAAGACGGGAACCGCCTCGAGTTCCTCGTGCGGCGGGAGTCGACCCGGGCCGAGGTCAAGAAAGCGTTCGAGGACCTGTTCCAGGTGAAGGTCGCGAAAGTCAACACGTTCGTCCGGAAGGACGGCAAGCATGCGATCATCAAGCTCAAGCCGGAATTCTCCGCGGAAGAGATCGGCATGCGGATCGGGGTGTTCTGATGGGAAAGAACCTGCGCTCCCAGCGCCGCGGCCGCGGCACGTCCCCGACGTACCGATCGCCGAGCCATCGACATCCCGGACTGGTCGCGCATCCCCGCCTCCCCGGTGCCGGCGTGGTGACGGACATCTTTCAGGCGCCCGGCCACACGGCGCCCCTCGCCCGCGTGCGGTTCGGTGGACAGGAGGTCCTCATGATCGCGTGCGACGGGCTTTCCGTTGGACAGCGGGTCACACACGGCGCCCCGAACATCGACCGCGGGAACACGCTGCCCCTGAAGGACATCCCGGAGGGAACCCTCGTGTACAACATCGAGGCGAGGCCCGGAGACGGAGGTCGGTTCGTCCGCGCCGCCGGCACCCAGGCGGTCGTGGTGAGCCATGCTGAGCGTACGGTCGTGCAACTCCCGTCCGGTCAGTTCCACTCGTTCCACCGGGAGTGCCGCGCGACGATCGGCGCGGTCGCGGGCGCGGGCCGCGGCGACAAGCCCTTCACGAAGGCGGGGAAGAAGTGGTTCTCGTACCGTTCCTTCAGCAAGGCGATGTTCAACGTCCGCGGGGTCGCGATGAACCCGGTCGACCATCCCCACGGCGGCGGTTCCCACCAGCACGTCGGAAAGCCGTCGACGGTAGGGTATGATGCTCCTCCCGGTCGCAAGGTGGGCCGGATGTCGCCGCAGCCGAAACGGCTGAAGGCGAAACGACGGAGGACCTGACGATGGCAAAGAAGATGGGCGGCCTGGCGAAGGCGGCACGACGGAAGCTTCGGAAGCGCGCGGGGCTCGTCGAGACCCGCCGCAAGAAGGAGTTCACATACCGCGGGTACACGCTCGACGAGATGAAGGCGATGACCCTCGAAGAGATCATCGAGCTGCTGCCGGCGCGTCCGCGGCGCTCGTTCATGCGGGGGATCGACGAGGAACGCCTGACTTTCATCGAGAAACTTCGTGCCAACGGCACGGAGGATGCGGTGCGCACGCACTGCCGTGACGTGCCGATTCTCCCGGACTTCATCGGGAAGAAGGTCGCGATCCACAACGGGAAGGAGTTCGTGACGGTCGAGATCAAACCGGAGATGATCGGGCACTACATCGGCGAGTTCGCGATGACGCGCAGGCCCGTGGTCCACAGCGGCCCCGGCGTCGGCGCGACGCGATCGTCGAAGTTCATGCCGCTGAAATGAGGGGACGCATGACCAAGCTCGGGTACACGATGGAATACAAGATCGAGACGATGGCCCGAGCGTACGGCCGGGACATGCCCCTCGCTTGGAAGAAGTCCGTGGAGCTCGCCCGCGCGCTCCGCGGGAGGACGGTCGACAACGCCCGCGAGTACCTGGAGCGGGTGATCTCGCTGAAGCAGCCCGTCCCGATGAAGAAGTACAAGCGCTGGGTCGCCCACAAGTCCGGAACGGGCCCCGCCCGCTATCCCGTCAAAGCGGCGAAAGCGTTCCTCAAGGTGCTCGAGAGCGCGGTCTCGAACGCGGAGTTCACGGGAAAAGACGACCCCGACGCGATGGTGATCCGGGTGATCAACGCGCACAAGGGCTCGATCACGAAGGCGATGCGGCCGCGGGCGTACGGCCGCAGCGGGCCGTGGAACCAGGACACCGTCAACCTCGAGATCGTGCTGGAAGAGGTGGCGTGACGTGGCGCGCGAGGCGAAGGTTGAGCGGAAGGACAAACGCATCATCGTCGAGAACGTGCGCCGCGTCCTCCTGAAAGAATATCTGATGAGCGAGACGCGCCGCGCGGGGTTCGGGGGCCTCGATATCCAGCGGACGCCGATGGGCACCCGGGTGTCGCTGCTGGCGGAACGACCCGGGCTCGTCATCGGCCGGAAAGGCGGCGCCATCAAGAGCCTCACGGAAGCGGTCGAGCGGCAGTTCAAGTTCGATAATCCCCAGATCGAAGTGCAGGAGGTCGAGAGCCCGGCGCTGAACGCGCAGATCATGGCGGAGAAGCTGTCGAACGCCCTCGAGCGTGGATGGCACTTCCGCCGGGCGGGGCACTCGACCGTCCGGCGGATCATGGAGGCGGGCGCGAAGGGCTGCCTCGTCGTGATCGCGGGCAAGCTGACCGGGCAGCGTCACCGGAGAGAGAAGTTCAAAGCCGGTCACATCAAGTACTGCGGCGAGCCGCGGCACCTCTGGATGGACCTCGGATTTGCGGTGGCGAAGCTGAAGCCTGGGGTCATCGGCGTCACCGTCGAGATCATGAGCCCGAGGGCCCGGTTGCCCGACGAGGTCGAGGTCAAGCAGCCGTCCGCGGAGTACGTCGCCGCGGCGGAGGCAGCCGCCGCCGAAGCGGCGGCCCGGGCGGCCGAATCGGCCTCCGTCGTGGAGGCGACGCCCGAGGTCCCGATCGTCGCCACCACAGAGGGCGAGGAGCCCGAGGAAGCCGAGCCGCTATTGCCGCTCGATGAGGCCGACGACACCGCAAAGAAAGTGAAGAAGAGCAAGGTCGCGACGAAGCGACTGAAGAAGGTCGCGAAGGAAGTCAAAGAACTCGGGGTCGACGTCGACGTCGGAGCCGAAGGAGGCGACGAAACCTAGATGCCGCTCCTCCGGACGAAAGAGATCCGCGCGATGGACGCGGAGACGCTCGCGAAGAAGCTCACGGAGCTCCAAGACGAGCTGATGCACGAGCGGGGCGTCGCGGCGATGGGCGGCGCGCCGCCGAACCCCGGAAAGATCCGCGCGCTGCGGAAGAACATCGCCCGCATCCTGACGATCACCCGAGAAGAAGAGATGCTCGGGACTGCGAAGCCGGCGGCCGCTCCAAAGCCCGAACCGAAGGAGGCGACCTGATGGCGATCTGCGCGACGTGCGGCCTCCCGGACGAGCTTTGTGTGTGCGAGGAGATCGCGAAGGAGCAGCAGCTGATTCGCGTGAGCCATGACACGCGCCGGTACGGCAAGACGATGACGATCGTCGAGGGGCTGGACATCGGGGACATCGATATTGATGAACTTGCACGGACCCTGAAGAACCGATGCGCCGCCGGGGGCACGGCCAAGGAAGGCCGCATCGAGCTGCAAGGCGAGCACCGCAAGCGGGTGCAGGAAGTCCTCCAGGGCATGGGCTACCGAGTCCAGGTGGTGTGACATTGAACCTCCGGAAGCACGAGCTGATCGGGCTGCGCGTCGAGGTGCTCGGCGCGACGGACCCGACCCAGGCCCACCTCCACGGCCGCGTGGTCGACGAGACGAGGAACATGCTCGTCCTCGAGATCGCGGGGGAGGAGAAGCGGATCCCGAAGCACGGGAGCCGGTTCCGATTTGACGTTCAAGGCGGCCTCGAGCTCGACGGCGACGAGATTCGCTATCGGCCCGAAGACCGCGTGAAGAAGGCCCGGTGATCCATGGCCGAGAAAAAAGCCGCGAAGAGACCCGCCTCGGCCCCGACGGCGCCAGCGCGGTCCGCGGCGCAGGGGGCGCGGGACATCGGGATCGACGTGCCGGTTCCCGGGCGGACGTGCACGGATCCGAAGTGCCCGTTCCACGGCCGGCTCCCGGTGCGCGGTCAGAGCCTCGAGGGCGTCGTCGTCTCCGCGAAGATGCAGAACACGGTCGTCGTCGAGCGCGAATATCTGCGATACATCCGGAAATACGAGCGGTATGAGAAGCGCACCCACCGCATGAACGTCCATGCGCCGCCGTGCCTCGGATTGCAGGTCGGAAACCGCATCACGATGATGGAGTGTCGGCCCCTCGGCAAGACGGTCCACTTCGTCGCGATCCACAACCAGGCGGTGGCCGCATGAAGGGACTCCCCGGACGACAGACACGGGGCCTCCCGAAGGGCGCTCGCCTCGAATGCATCGACAACACGGGCGCGAAGGTCGTCGAGATCATCGAGGTGCTGAAGTACCGCGGCGTCCGCAACCGCCTCGCGTCCGCGGGCATCGCGGACCTCTTGGTCGTCACGGTCAAGAAGGGGACGCCGGAGACGCGGAAGCAAATCATGAACGCCGTCATCGTGCGGCAGAGGCGCCCGTTCCGGCGACCGGAAGGGATGATGGTGCAGTTCGAGGACAACGCGTGCGTCATCGTGACCCCCGAGGGCGAGGTCAAGGGATCGGACATCAAGGGGCCCGTCGCCCGAGAGGCCGCGGAGCGGTGGCCGAGAGTCGCCGCGACCGCGAGCATGATCGTGTGAGGTGAGACGACGGCGAGCGCGAAGGCACGGATGCAACGGAAGCGGGCGGCGAACGCGCCCCTCCATCGGAAACGCCTCATGGCGTCCTCGCACGTCGCGCCGGAGCTGCACGACAAGGCGAAAGGACGCATCCCCCGGGCCATCCCCGTCCGCAAGGGCGATACGGTCCGCGTGATGCGCGGCGGCTTCGAGGGGCGCGAAGGCAAGGTCGTCAGCGTGGACCGGGTGGACGGGACGGTCGTCGTGGAGGGCATCACGATCGAAAAGGTCGACGAGAAGAAGGTCGCTCGCCCGATCCACGCGTCGAACCTGATGATCGTGCGCCTGGACGACACGGACGCCTGGAGGCGCCGCCGGTTCGAGGAGTGAGGGGATCGTGAAGAAACATCTGAAGCGGTTGCCGGCCCCCCGGAGCTGGACGGTCACCCGCAAGACGGACTTCTGGGTGACCCGGCCGTCCCCGGGCCCGCACCCCGCCGATCGCAGCGTTCCGCTCGCGCTGATCCTGCGGGACATGCTGAAGCTCTGCGACACGGCGCGCGAGGCGCGGCACATCCTGAACAATCGCGCCGTGCAGGTCGACGGCCGCGTCGTGACGGACCCGAGGTTCTCGGTCGGATTGATGGACGTGCTGTCCCTCGCCGACGTCAAGGCGCACTACCGCATGCTCGTCGATGCGCGGGGTCGCATGGCGCTCGTTCCCCTCGAAGCGGACGACGCCACGTGGAAGCTCTGCCGCGTCGAGGACAAAACGACCGTCCGGGCGGGCAGGACGCAGCTGAACCTGCACGATGGGCGGAACATCCTGCTGGGGAAGGATGCGTACAAGACCGGCACGACGCTCAAGATCCACGTCCCGGACCAGAAGGTCGCGGAACACTACGAGCTCGTCGAGGGCGCGCCCGTGCTCGTGACGGGCGGGCAGCACGTCGGCGAGATCGCCCATGTCGCCGCGATTCAGCGGACCCGGAACCCGCGGTCGAACATCGTGACGTTCAAGGAGGGATTCTCGACCGACATCGAAAAGGTCTTCGTCGTCGGCAAGGAAGCCCCGATGATCCGAATGCCGGAGGTCCCGGCGATTTAGGTGGGACGATGGCGGGCATGCGGGACATCCGGATCGAGAAGGTCGTGATCAACATCGGCGTGGGAGAGGCCGGGGAGAAGCTCGTCAAGGCGCAGAAGGTCCTCGGGCTCGTCGCGAAGCAGAAGCCCGTGCAGACGCTCAGCCACACCGCAGTCCGGGACTGGGGCGTTCGGCGCAACATGCCAATCGGCACGCGCGTCACGTTGCGGGGCGACCTCGCGGTGGCGTTCCTCAAGGACGCGCTGGAGATCCGGAACAACCGCCTCCCGTCGTACAGCTTCGATCCACGCGGCAACGTGTCGTTCGGGATTCAGGACTACACGGACTTCCCCGGCATGAAGTACGATCCGGAGATCGGCGTGTTCGGGATGGATGTGAGCGTGGTCCTCCAGCGCCCCGGGTTCCGTATCGCCCGCCGGGCCGCGAAGCCGCGTCGCATCCCGCGGCGACACCGAATCTCCCGGGACGAGGGCGTCCAGTTCATGCGCGATGCCTTCAAGGTCGAGGTGGTCGAGTGAGGCGGACGAAGGACTTCGGCCGAAGGCGGGGCTGCCTCCGATGCGGCCGGAAGCGCGGCATCGTCCGGCGATACGGCCTCCACCTGTGCCGGCAATGCTTCCGCGAGATCGCGTACGAACTCGGCTTCCGGAAATACAGCTGAGGCGGGACGATGCTTCAAGATCCTCTGAACGACGCCATGGCGACGATCCGGAACGCGGAGGCCGCGGGGAAGGCGGAGTGCTTCATCCGTCCGGCGTCGAAGCTGATCGGTCACGTCCTGAAGGTGATGGAGGAGCACCAGTACATCCGGTCGTTCGAGCTCGTCGAGGACGGCCGCGGGAACCTCTATCGGGTCGGGCTCGTCGGGAGCATCAACAACTGCGGCGTGATCAAGCCCCGATTCGCCGTTCGGCGGACGGATCTCGAGAAGTTCGAGGCCCGCTACCTGCCCGCGCAGGATTTCGGCGTGCTCATCCTCACGACGACGGAAGGCGTCATCTCCCAGACGAAAGCGAAGCAGATCGGCGTGGGCGGGAAGCTCCTCGCCTACGTGTACTGAGGTGCCTCGATGCCTGTCGCCGGTTTCATCGAACGGGTGGTCGACGTCCCGGACGGCGTCCAGGTCCAGATTGAAGGAGGCCACGTCGTCGTGAAGGGGCCGCGACACGCCCTTCGACGGACTCTGTCCCATCCCCGGATCCGAATGCAGGTTGATGGGAAGCAGGTCAAGATCCGCTCCGAGTATCCCCGGAGGAAGGACGGGGCGCTCGTCGGGACGTTCGCCGCCCACCTGCGGAACATGATCGTGGGCGTCACGGACGGATTCACGTATGAGATGAAGATCGTGTACAGCCACTTCCCGGTCAAGGCGATGGTGAAGGGCCCCGAGTTCGTCATCGAGAACTTCCTCGGGGAGAAGTTCCCCCGTAAGACGTCGATCCTCGGGGAGACGAAGGTCGAGGTGAAAGGCGATCAGGTCGTGCTGACGGGACCCGACATCGAAGCGGTCTCCCAGACGGCCGCGAATATCGAACAGGCGACTCGGATCCGCGGGTTCGATCCGCGCATCTTCCAAGACGGCATCTACATCACGAGGAAGGCCGGGGAGGCCTGAGGATGGCGGACGAGAAAGAACCGAAAGCCGAGAAGAAGGCGAAGAAGGCGGTCCCGGAGGCCCCGGAGGCACCGCCGGTCACCCTCCCGACGCCTCACGAGATTCGCGAGGCGAAGAAGGCGGAACTCGTTTCGATGTCCGAGAAATTCGGGCTCGAGACCGAAGGCAAGGTCGACGACTTGCGGAAACGCCTCCTGGCGTACGTCGAGAAGCGGGAAGCGAAGGCCGCCGCGCCGAAGGAACCGCCGGCGGCGCCCGAAGAGAAGCCGGCGAAGCCGGAGAAGGCGGAGAAGAAGCCCCGTGGGGAAGCGAAGCGGAAGGAGAAGAAGCCCGCCAAGCGCGCGAAGAAAAAGGAGGCGAAGGAGGAAGAGGAGCAGGAAAAGGCGAAGGAGCCGCACGAGCCCCGCCAGAAGCCGAAGCTCAGTCCGGACCTCCGCCGGTTGCTCGCCCTGCGGGCCTCCAAGGCGGCTCAGCGACCGAAGTTCCGCCGCCAGGAATGGTTCCGATACAAGAGGTTCGGAGACGAATGGCGAAAGCCTCAGGGCGGGCAGTCGAAACTGCGTCGTCACTTCGGATATCGCTGGAACCTGCCGTCGATCGGCTATCTCGGCCCGCGGGAAGTCCGCGGCTTCCATCCGAGCGGCTTCCAAGAGGTCCTGATCCATAACCCGCGAGAGCTCGAGGGCCTCGATCCGGACCGGCAGGCTGTCCGGATCGCCCACGCCGTCGGCGCGCGGAAGCGCGGCCTGATCGAGCGCGCGTGCGACGACAAGGGCCTGCGGGTGCTGAACCGGATGGTGACGGAATGAGGTTCGACTACCAGCGACGACTCGCGGCCTCGATCCTCGGGATCGGCGTCAACCGCGTGTACATCAGCACGGACCCGAAGGAACAGGAAAACATCCTCGACGCGATCACGCGCGACCTGATCCGCGGCCTCATCCGCCGCAACGTGATCCAGAAGCGCCCCGAACGGGGCGTATCGCGCGGACGGGCGAGGTACCGCGCGGCGCAGCGGGCGAAGGGCCGACGCCGCGGCCACGGGAGCCGGAAAGGCGGGTTGAACGCCCGGACGCCGCAGAAGACCCGATGGATTGGCGTGATCCGCGGGTTGCGTCGATACCTGCGGGAGCTCAAGGGCCAGGGGCGGATCGACGTGCGGACGTACCGCCGGTTCTACAGGCAGGCGAAGGGCGGCATGTTCAAATCCCGGTCGCACCTGGAGCAGCAGCTGCGCGCCTCCGGCGCGCTGAAGGAGGCGAAGGCATGACGCGCCAGGGTCCGCACTACCGCGTGCCGTTCCGCCGACGGCGGGAGGGTCGTACGGACTACCGAGCCCGCTCGAAGCTCCTCCGGAGCCAGAAGCCACGGGCCGTCGTGCGCAAGACGCTCAACCAGACGATCGTGCAACTCGTCACGCCCGATCCGGCGGGCGACCGCGTGGTCGCGTCGGCGCAGTCCCTCGAGCTCAAGGAGCACGGCTGGTCCGCCGGCACCGGCAATCTTCCGGCGGCGTACCTCACGGGATTCCTCGCCGGCAAGAAGGCCGCCGCGAAGGGCGTCAAGGAAGCGGTGCTCGACATCGGCGTGCAGCGGCCCTCGAAGGGCGGCCGGCTGTTCGCGGCGCTCCAGGGTCTCGTC
>DASPXQ010000087.1:0-2321 GCA_035637195.1 Thermoplasmata archaeon
TTGCCGATCAGCATGAACCAGGTGATCGCGTGCCACATCACGAGGGCGAACAGCACGAGGTTCACGTAGAGGAGCGGCGGCGTGCGCAGGTCCTGGAGGAACGACGAGTATGCCGCCTCGCCGGCGCGCAGCTGCCGGAGCAGGTTCAGCAGGATCAGTCCATAGAGGGCGCTGATGACGCCGCCGAACTCACGCAGCTGGAAGCCGAAATACCGCGGATTCCGCAGCCACCATCCCGCACGCCGCTTCGCCGGATACGGGTGGGCCGTCGCATCACCTCGAAACCGACTTCGGCATGAGCAGACGCCGCATGTGCCGCGTCGTCGCGAGGAACTTGAGCGTCTGGATCGCGGCCGCGGGATCGACGCCCTTCGGGCAGGCGACGGAGCACTCCCCGACGAACGTGCACTCCCACACGCCCGACTTCGTGTTCAGGCGCGCGAGCCGCTCGTCCGCGCCCTCGTCTCGCGTGTCCCGGATGTACCGCAGCGCGAGCGCCGACGCGGCGGGCCCGACGAATGAGGGGCTCGCGGCGAAGACCGGGCAGGCGGCGTAGCAGAGCATGCAGTTGATGCACAAGCTCTGCTGGCGGTACGCCTCGACGTCCTCCGGATACTGGATGTACTCCTGCTTGAGGTCGCCCTCCTCCTTCCGGACGATGTACGGGGTCACGGAGGCGAGCTTGTTGAGGAAGTCGTCGAAATCTACCACGAGGTCCTTGATGATCGGGAAGTTCGCGAGCGGGTCGACGGTCACGATGCCGCGGCGGAACTCGCGGACGTAGGTGCCGCACGTCAGCTTCGGGTGGCCGTTCACGTCCGCACCGCAAGAGCCGCAGATTCCCATGCGGCACGACCATCGGAACGCGAGCGTCGGGTCGACGTGGTCCTTGATGTAGTTCAGCCCGTCCAGCACGACCATGTCGCTCCGATACGGGATGCGGTACTCCTGGTATCTCGGCCGGGAATCCGAGCCCGGCCGGTACCGTTTCACGCGGAACAGGACGTCGGCGTCGGGCATGTCAGTACTTCCGTTCGACGGGCTGCCACTTCGTGATCGTCACGGGGGCGTAGTCGATGCGCGGCGCGCCGTCCGTGCGGTAGGCGAGCGTGTGCTTCAGATAGTTCGCATCGTCGCGCGTTGGATAATCGGAGCGACTGTGCGCGCCGCGCGACTCCCTGCGGTTCCGCGCGCTGTGCGCGATCGTCGCCGCGACGTCGAGCATGAAGTCGAGCTCGAGGACCGCCGTGAGTTCCGTGTTGAACACCCGGTCTTTGTCCGCGAGGCCGACGTTGGCGAAGCGTTCGCGCAGTTTGGCGAGCTTCTCGCACGCCTCGGTGAGGCGAGCCTCTTCCCGGAAGATCCCGACGTCCCGGTCCATGAGCTGCTGCATCTCGACGCGGATCCCGGCGAGGGTCTCCTTCCCGCGCTCTCGCCCCAGGAGGCCGTCGAAGACGCGCGCCTCTTCCGCCTTGAGGGCCGCGCGCGCCGTCGCGGCGCTCGGGTAGCGGGTGCGCTGCTTCGTGAACTCGGCCACGGCCCGGCCGGTCCACGCGCCGAAGACGAGGCACTCGCTCAGGCTGTTCGAGCCGAGGCGGTTCGCCCCGTTGATCGTGACGCACGCCGTCTCGCCGACGGCGTAGAGGCCGGGGACGTTCGTCTCGCCCCGCGTGTTCGTCGACACGCCGCCCATCATGTAGTGCTGGCCCGGCCGCACGGGGATCGGCTCGCGGATCGGGTCGAGGCCCATGTACTTCTCCACCAGCTCGCGGACCATCGGGAGCTTGCTGTCGATCGTCGCCTCGCCGAGGTGGCGAAGGTCGAGGCCGAGATACTGGCCATACGGGCCGTCGAACGCGCGGCCCGCCTTCATCTCCTGGATCATCGCGCGCGAGAGGATGTCCCGCGGGCCGAGCTCCATCTTGCCCGGAAGGTAGCGCTCCATGTACCGTTCGCCCGCCTTGTTGATCAGGTAGCCGCCCTCGCCCCGCGCGGCCTCCGTGATCAGGATGCCGGTGCCCGGCAGACACGTCGGATGGAACTGGACCATCTCCATGTCCTTCAGCGGCACGCCCGCGCGGTAAGCGAGGGCCATGCCGTCGCCCGTCTTGATGAATCCGTTCGTCGTGAATTCGTACACACGGCCGCACCCGCCCGTCGCGAGGACGGTCGCCTTCGCGCCGATCGCGACCATGCGGCCTCCCCGGAGGTCGATCGCCGTGACGCCGACGCACGCGCCGCCGTCGAGGATCAGCGAGGTCACGAAATACTCGTCGAAGCGCTCGATCTGCGGGAACTTCATCGACGTCTGGAAGAGCGTG
>DASPXQ010000088.1:0-42437 GCA_035637195.1 Thermoplasmata archaeon
CTCGCACACGACGAGGGCGAGGCCGCCGGACGGCTTCATGGGCCCGCCGCACGAACTGCATTTCAGGCTCTGCGGCATCGGGGGCGCCGCCATCGGCTGTACGGCGACGTTCGGATTGTACGCTTGGCCCATCGGGGCCGCGGCCGGGTATCCCGGGGCCACCGGGGGCACCCCGGGGGCTGCCTGAGCCGGGGCGACGACGCCTTGCTTCGCGCCGCACACGTTGCAGAATACCGATCCGTCCGCGATGCGTCCGCCGCACTGATTGCAGAACAGGGAGAAACCTCCTAGTTTGGTCGCCAAGGCGGCCTCTTCTTACTTAAGAATTCCGGACTCAATGTCATTATTGGGAGCTTGCAACAGGAGATGCGACGTTGCGGCACCGGGAGCCGATTCGCTCCAAACCGATACGGCCATGCCGACGGCCGGAGGAGGTTTCTCGATCGCCGCTCGGCGGACTCGGCATCGTCGCCTTCCGCGTAGGACTGACATCGCTAATTCGCACTGCGGGGCCAGGTGACCGCACCGCTCGGGACGTGCTGGAGGTACTCTCGTCTCGGGACGCTGGGCTCAAGCACATTTCGAGCGAGGTATTATCAATCCCGAGCGGCTACCTTCGCGAGGAGGGATTGTGACGCTGCGCGCGCTGCGCGTCGTTGCAGGTATCTGCGCCGTCCTGATGGTCATCCTTGTTTTCCAAGCCGTCCAAGCGGACGTCCCGAACACCGGTGCGAACGAATTCAACCATGCGCTGGCCCGCCACGGCGCCGTCGCGGACGCCTCGGGCTGGTTGGGGACGAATCCGCCGAGCCTTGCCATCGATGGAGCCGCGAGCACCTATTGGAAGAATTCACAGTACACCGGGTCAATCCAAGTTACATTCCCCGCGAAGGCGTACATCAACGAGGTCCACGCCCACTTCCTCTCGGTAAAGTACCCCTCACTCTCCCTGTACTTCGACACGAACGGGAATGGCCAGTACGAAGCCGTGGAGAAAGTTTGGTCCACGACCACGAACGGCGTCCTCGATGTCAAGATCACCACGTCGACGTACTACACGCTCGGCATGCGGCTCACGATCGACGCGAAGGTGGGGAAGAACCTCGCCCAGATCGCGGAGTTCGAGGCGTACCTTCGGTACGATACCGACGGCGACGGCCTGACGAATCAGCAGGAAACGTCGACGGTCTACTTCCAGGACATGAAGCCCGCGGGGTTCCCTCGGTCGATCCCGGACGACGGGTCGAACGCGACCGCGAGCGCGACGTCCCTTGCCGCCTTCGCCGGCGTGCCGGTTAGCGCCCTCGCGAACTTCACGGTGGACCATCCGATCAAGGCGCAGCTCACGGCGGCGGTCGGTTATTGGAACGGGTCCGCGTGGGTCGACCGGTTCATCTGGGATCCCGGTGGCCAGACGGGCGGACAGGAGGGACCGGGGCCGACCCCGCTGAACGCAACAGGCGGCACGTCGGCTCCCTCCGCGGTCCTCGGGCTCCGGACTGCAGAGTGGTCCTCCGGCGAGACGGACACGGGAACCGTCGCGACGGTGGTCGTGAACCTCACGGGCGCCAAGGCACTCGCGACTCCCGCGGAGACCGCGGCGGGCATCATCCGTCCGGAATTCCCGGCGGACTCCTTCCAGACCTACCTCCAGTGGCGGCTCCTTGTCCAAGATCGGGTCCTTGGCACCGCCGGCTCCCTGATCTCGTTCGTCCTCCGGTTCGAGAGCCACAGCGACGCCGCGAAGGCCGACACGGACGGAGACGGCATCGGCGAGGCGGTCGAACTCAACACGTACGGGACCTTGCCCGTTGCCGCCGATTCGGATCTCGATGGCCTCCCGGATGGATACGAGGTCGCCCCGCACACCCTCACGATCACGGGCGGCAGCCGCACGACGATTTCCTTCGCCGGCACGTGGGGCGGCTCCCAGGGCCTCAGCTTGGGGCCCTCCAAGTCGCTGATCTTGGGAAACGTCAGCGGCGTTCAGGGGGACCTATTCGTCCTGGCGTTCGGGGTCGCAAAGGACGCGGGCGTCATGGAGAGCGTCACGGACGACGTCGGGTCCGCGTGGACTCGCGTCGTCAATGTGTCGAACTCCGGGAATGTTCACCTCGAGATCTGGACCGCCTTCAACGCCGGTCCAACCCGCGCGATCTACGTGAAGCCCAGTGCCGCGAATCTCAAGATTACGATCATCTTGACGCAGTACGCGGGCGTCGGATCCGTGGGCGCGACGGGCACGGGAACGGGATACGGCGTGACGCCCGCGGCGACCGCGCGCACGACGCAGCCGAACGCCTGGGTCGTCGGGGAGACCGCGGCGCAGGGGACCCGCTTGCCGGCCGCGGCGAACGGGACCCTGCGGGCGAGCGTGGCCACGAGCGGCTCTGCGGCATCGAGCAACGTCGGCGGTGCGGCCTCCGACATCCTCGTCATCACCCCGCGGGACCAGCAAGTCAAGTATTCGCTGGGAGGCTCGGAGAACTGGGTCGCCGCAGCCGTCGAACTCGACCCCGCACCGAGGCCCGACTCCGTGATCGTCCTTCCCGCGTTCACGACGGACCCGACGAAATGGGACACGGATGGGGACGGCCTGAGCGATGGCCAAGAGCGCGGCAACGTCTCGATGGGTCAGACGAAAGTGGTCGGCGAAGTCGGCGTCGCGCGGAACGTCGGAGACGGTTGGACGACCGTGTATCTGAGAAACAAGTACACCACGCCGGTCGTGATCGCGGAGCCCACGACCTCCCGAGATCCCGCGTTCAACCACGCGCGCATTCGAGCCGTGTCGGACCATACGTTCCAGATCAAGGTGGAACGGTGGGCGGGTTCCGGCGCCGCCGAGGATGTTTCGTACCTCGTCTTGGAAGCCGGTGACCACGTCCTGCCCGATGGGACCATCGTGGAAGCCGGCACCGCGTCGATCGGGACCACGGTGTCCTCGATCTTCTTCCGGGAGAGATTCTCGTCGCTGCCGTTGATCCTCGTCCAAACGCAGACGACGAACGATGGGAGCCCGGTGATCGCGAAGCGGACGAGTTTCCTATCGGCCACGGCGTTCGGCGCCTACCTGAACGCGAACGGGACAGCTCACGGAGCCGAGGCGATCGGATACGTGGCCGTCACGCCGCAGGTCGATCCCAACGTCTTGGCGACGTGGACCCGGGCGGAGCGCACCTTCTCGACCCCGACGGCCGCCTGGGCGTTCCCGTCCAACTTCACCGCGCCGCCTCTCGTCCTCGCGTGGATGGCGGGCGAACTGTCGGGCGGCGACAAGAACATCGGGCTTCGCCTCACGGCCGTGACGAACGCGAGTGCGTCGATTTACCGCGAGCAGGTCGGGAGCGGCGCGATGGACGTGATCGACTTCTTCGCCTTCGCCGGGCCGACGAACCTCACCGCGCGGATGACGACAGATCCCTTGCGGGTCGACACCGACCGGGATTCTCTGGCCGACGGCCTCGAGGTGAACACCTACGGTTCGAATCCGACGTCGCGGGATACCGACCGAGACAGCATTCCCGATAACATCGAAGTCTCGGACCGGACGATCACGATTCCGGTCAACGGTGCAATCGGCACGTTCACCTTCAAGACGTCTCCGACATCCGATGACACGGATGCCGACGGCCTGAAGGATCCCGACGAGCTCGCGGGCGTCTTGGACCACCGCAACTTGTTCCTCGACATGGCGACGAGGACGGGCTCGGGCGATCTCCAAGACCTGAGCGGCAACGGCGGCGCGGGCAACGTCGCCGGCGCAACGTGCACCGGAACGATCCAAGGCCGCGTTGGCAGCGCGTGCAGTTTCGGCGGAAGCTCGGCCCGTCTGGTCGTCCCGGACTCGGATGCTTTGGATTTCGACCTATCCTTCACGCTGATGGCCTGGGTCCAGCCGACGACGACCGCGCAACCCGAAGGAGCCGGCATTCTCGCGAAAGGAGTCTCGGGAGCGGAAGCCTTCGCGATGGACATCTCAGGGGGCGCCTTCCGAGCCGTGGCGACCGCGAACGGGACGCGGATCACCGCCCCGAGTTCCACCCCGATCGTGGCGAACCGATGGTATCTCGTCGCCGCGGTCTACGACGGGCCGAGCCGAACCTTCACTCTGTTCGTGAACGGATCCCAAGCGTCCCCGGTGACCGGCGTCCCGACATCGCTCACGCCGAACGCACACGACATGAGCATCGGGAGCAAGGAGAGCTCCTCCGCCTCGGGCTATGACTTGGGTTTCGTCGGGGTCATCGACGAGGTGCAAACGTGGGACCGGCCGTTGTCCGTTTCGGAAATTTCCGCCTACTACAACCTCACGAGTTCCGCGTCCCCGATCGTCGCTTGGCTGGACATGGGGATCCGGACCGCGTCCGGAGACCTGGCCGATGCGAGCGGCTTGGGCCACTCTGGCGTGGCAACGGGCACGACGATCGTTGAGGGCCGTTCCGGCTTCGCCCGGAAGCTTGCCGGTGGCAGCGACGGAATCGCGCTCGTGGGAACCGAACCGGTGAGCTTCGCGAACGGTGCGACGGTGTCGCTCTACGTCCTCGTATCCGCGTACCCGTCGATGGACACCTCGCTCGTCTCGAGGCGGGGCTCCCTCTACCTCAACTTGACATCGGACGGCCGCGTGATGTGGACGAACGACAAGGGCTCGAGCCTCGTGAGCCCGAGTTCAATCGGCCTGAATCGGTGGGTCCGGATTGCCGCCACGGCGAGCTCGAGTACCCTGACGATCTATGTCGATGGCCTCCAAGTAGCGTACGGCCCCGGAGGGGTCCCACCCACCCCGCCGACGCCCTCGCCGCCGATCGTCCTGGGATACGCGGAAGGATTGTCCCATCTCTCGGGTAGCCTCGACGAAGTTCTGATCCTCAACGCGGTCCCGCAGTCGGCACGGACGTTCCTCGACCTCGGCGCGCGCGGAATCCAGCTGAATCCGAACGCAACGGACACGGACGGCGATGGCCTCGCAGACGGGCAGGAACTCGTCGTCCAGGCGTTCAAGACCGCGAAGCGATACCCGCTGCCCGAGGACTCATCTGCGACCGCCCGTCGGCTCGACATGACGGGCTTCCGCTATCCGGCATGGGCGATCCGGGGAATCGAGCTCATGGTCGGCTTCACGCATCCGAACATGGGCAACGTGTCCGCGACGTTCGGACACCTGACCTCCGACTCCCCGACGGCGCCGCAAGACCACCTCTTCGCCTTCCGACCTGCAAGGTCCAATGTGGGCGAGGCGAACAACTTCACCTCGTACGATCTTCTCCAGAGGCCGGTTTCGTCCGGCGACACTTGGTACGTCCCGGCCGATTTCACGTCCTTCGCGCCCTTCTGGTTCGTCAAGGGAACAGCGAACCTAAGTGCATACGACCATGGCCAGCTCGAGTACGCCCAAGTGCAGTTCACGGCCTCGACACTCCCGAACCGCAACGACACAGACCGCGATGGGCTCAACGACTCCGAGGAGGTCAACCCCGGGTCCGACGGGTTCCGGACGAACCCGTGGGCCGTCGACACGGACGCGGATGGCGTGGGGGACGGCTTGGAATCTGGCGGTTGGTCATTCTCCGGTCCATCGATCGGACCCGACCCTGGCGGGTTCCGCACGGATCCCACCCGGATTGACACGGACCGGGATGGCATTCCGGATCGAAGGGACCGCATGCCCCTCGGCGACGGGTTCGTCCTGATCAGCATCCTTTCCGCCTCGGTCGTAGGCGAGGACCCCCACAACCCCGGGAACGTCACGAAGCCGTTCGTGAAGGCGACGATCTCGGGCAACGACACGTACACCCCGTACCTCCAGAACGGCACGGGCTCGTGGAACACGACGTGGAACGGCGAGACCCTCGAAGGTCACCGACTCGCGGTGGATGTGCCGGACGACCAGATGTCGATTGACTTCACGGTTGCGATGTGGTCGTACGATTCAAGCGGAGCCGACAACCACACGGCCATCGGGATTGCGAGGGAGCATTTCGGAGGCGAATGCTACGACGTGAACGAGGTCACGCGGACCTACGAGATCGGCTCCGTGGGCGGGTCGACGAGGTACGAGTTCGCGGGCGGGTGTTCCTCCCTCTACGCGGACCCCCTCGTCGTCGTGGTCTCGACGATCGCCCCTGCGCGGGTGGGGTCTCGGCTCATCCTGCCCTTGGATTATTCCGGCGTGTACAACGTCACGGATTCCGCGGGCTCGATCCTCAGCCGCCGATACGTCGGCGAGCCTCGGTTCGTGGCCCTCGTGCTGAACGTCACGTCCACCGGAGACTGGGCCTGCGTCACGCCGGACGGGTGCGACGACGCGCCGATCGGCCCGAAGGTCCTGTTCATCCCGCGGTCCGTGTTCCACGACACGTTCTTAGGCAAGAAACTCGCCGACGGGAACAAGACGGACGTGCCGGATAACCTGTCGTTCTACCAAAACGGCACGGGCTCGAACAACTCCGATGCGTTGCAACAGGTCATCGCGGGGAACGTCACCGCCGACGAGTACTTCCGGATCCTCGGATGGCTCCTGCGGAACGGGACGGGCAATGCGACGAACCGCGTCGTCAATGAGACAGGCGACCTCTTCCTGTACAGCCTCCCGGACGATGCGATCCGCCTCGTCGGCTACCGGCCCATCCCGGTGGCCAAGTCGGTCAGCTACCGCTTCTGTCCGCCGGGCGGCTGCGTCGAGCCTCCGCCGCCGCCGTGGTGGGAGCAAATCTGGCGCGGGATCGTGATCGTGGCGACGTTCATCCTCTCCGGAATCCTGTTCGTCGCGAACGCCTTCGTGCAACTCGGGAAGATCCTCGTCGCGGTCGGATCGTGGATCATCGCGCGTATCGTCGACCTGATCAACCTCGTCGCGAGCGCGCTGCAGGCAGCGG
This sequence comes from Thermoplasmata archaeon, assembly GCA_035637195.1. Taxonomy (GTDB): domain Archaea; phylum Thermoplasmatota; class Thermoplasmata; order RBG-16-68-12; family RBG-16-68-12; genus RBG-16-68-12. The sequence goes on from DASPXQ010000088.1 coordinate 6,879, forward strand.
CGAAAGCCCTCGACCAACTTGCCGACTGGCTTGTGAAATTCGCAGTAGGTCTCTTCAGTACCATCTTCCAACCTATTTTGGACAACCTCAAGGCCGCGCGTCTTCTCCTCGGCCTGGGCTTGCTCGACGCGATTGAGAGAGCTCTGCTCGGAATCAAAAATGGACTCGATCCAGCGGTCGTTTCTTCGAGCTTCTCCAGAGACCTGGGGGCAGCTGTCTCGACCATCCTCTTGATAGCCACCCTAATCGCTGTCGGATTTGCAATCGCGGTGGTCGCGCTTGCGCCATTCAGCTGGGCGATCGCGCTAATAGCGATTGCTGTGGTCGTCGGGATCGGAATAAGCTTGTTGGGCGCGTCCAGCCAACCTGTGAGCCTTACACCGATGGTCATCGCACCCGGCTTAGGAGCCGACCAAGTGGTTGGCACTACAATCGGATTCATTGGAATTGAATGGACCCCGGAGCTGAAGCGCGCCTTGGTCAGCGTCATAATCGGTGGTTGGGGGGTTGTTATCGGGACAGTCGGATTGTCGAAACCCTTGGGTGTAGGCGCGCTCGTTCTTGGGATCGCATCCTTGCTGATTTCGTGGGCCGCTGTTGGCGCAATCGCAAGCTTCCTGTCATCCTACCAAGTCGAGTTGGCTACAATACTCTCCGCTGGGACGGCAATTGCCTCCATGGTGCTTGGGATTCCTTCGCTGTTCACCCCGCTGTACCCTCTCGGCCTCATATCCATCGCGCTTGGCGTCGTCGCAATACTTGTATCGCTGAATATCTTGCTGCCGCTTCGAATCAACTTACCCCAGGCTATTCGGTGATGAGCTTGCTTCCGGCGAATGAACCCCAAGACTCCGCGAGGAGGATGGTTAACGCTGCGAGAGAAAGACTTCGCTGGGTAGACTCCCTAGCCTCCATCGTTGTCCTTCTTGCAGTCCTCGGTTTCGTGGGTCTCTCCAGCGTTCTGACGACCGAAGGAAGCGCGAGCATCACCAATCTCGTGATTGTCATCATCGCTTTCATATGGATCCCTCCCGTAGCCCATGTGGCGCAGTCTCGTGTCACTCCGAAATATGTCTACGTCTCTCGCGATTCCGTGGGCTGGTCGTCTTCTGAAACAGCGGACACTAGATTTGTGCACAGACGGGATCTCGTCAATGTCACCAGGCGGACGAAGTCTGAGGCCCACCGCCGAGCGACGGTTTGGATAGAGTTCGACCTTGCTCCAAAGTCAATCCTCGCTAGGCGACGTTACATCGCTGTATCGGATGAAATCGCGAGTGCGATCGCCCAGTGGTGGCGAGGCTGAAATCAAGGAACATCCCGTGGACCATCTGCTTGTACGGCGCTGCTCCGGACGCTGGCGGCTTCTCGGCGGACGACCTCGGCGTCCAGTCGCTGTTGTCGGCATTATCCGTGCGATACCCGTCCTATAGCCATTGAATATTGTCGGAGTGATTCTGAATCTGATCCTAGCCGGGCTTGCCTTCGCCGGTTTCGCAGCTGCGGTGGCGCACCTAGTGAGAGCTAGATGACGAATGGGGCGGACCAACGGAATGCAGAATCAAAGGCCCATCCGCTTGGCAATCAACGGGTCTATGGTCTTTTGGTTCATCGCGATTCTCATCGGCCTGTTCGTGATCCCGGCCATCGGCGCACCACTTGCGTTCACTTGGGCCGGTCTCCTCACAATCGCAGTAATCGGCACGTTCATCATACTCCACTTCCAGCCTCTCTCGATTGAACTCGCCGACGAGACCCTGCGCGTGCGGTGGCTCCGTCGACGCCGGAATGTGCAATCGTCGTCCGTGCGGACCTACGCGTTCCTCGTCGATCAGAAATACCTGGGAAGGGATTGGCCCGCGAGGTTCTATTCCCTGCACGTGTACCTTCTGAATGGCCGGAGGATCCTCGTGGGGGGGATTAGAGGGGCCCGTCGCGAAGGTCCTCCTCGAGAGGCTGCCCTCGAGCAAGTCCGAGCTTCGTGTCTACGCTGGCAGGCGTCGGCTCGAACTTCGACCGGTAGGGCTTGGCTGATCTCCGGATTCCGTATGTGGTCTTCGATTCGAGCGAATCCAACGACCCCGTGCGGTGGGGATCAGAGACCGGCCATAGCCGTGCATCTTCCTAGCGTCCATCGGTTTCGCAGTAGGCGCGATTGCATGGTACTCCGCAGTCAATATCTTCAGCAACATCTGTTGAGGTGAAGTCACGAATAGGAGCCTGACGGGAGTCATGGTGCCGCCGGGCAAGATGAACGGCTGTCCAACGCACCGACGGTCGCCTCCTTCGCAGTGATTGGAGTCATCTTTGTATTCGCCGCCCTCCTCTTGCTCTCCGAGGGGCCACTGCGAACGGGGACGTTGGCAGACGCTTCGTACTACCTGGTGCTCTTCCTATTTGTCGCGATGGCGCTTGCCCTCTTTGTTGCGGCTTTCCAGTTCCCCTACGCTGTGGAAGTCTCTAACGAGGGTTTGGGCCTCAGGTACATTCACCGAAAAGAGATGGTACCGGCTGCCCGAATTTCGATGATTGAAGCCCGGGGAGGGTTCGTGGGTCGTAGCTGCTGGATCGTGTTTGCAAACGGAGAAGCTAAGCCGATTGGGATAAGGAACCGACGTCTGCCGGAACGCTGGCGCCGCTTCCATGCGCACGCGGCGACCCACGACGCCAATAAGGACCGATCCCGATACTGATGTCGCCGAGCGCATGTGACCGCGGCTTTACGGAAGCGAAGGTTCGCGCTACTGGCGCTCGAATTGCAGAAGCCGGGGTCAGTGCAAGCGTCTTCGTATTGGCCGAGGCGTACGGGACAGCGAATTCGGAAGGCGTCTTCGCGGTGGGCCGCGCGTCGGGACCGTTATCGCTCTCGATTCCGAGCCCGTCTGAATTATCTATCCCCCGGGAGGGTGCCCGAGCGGAGGTAACTCTGCCACGGCCGGCAATCGAGTGTTTCGCCTCCGAAACCGGAGTCCCCTCGTCTTCGCATTTCTGAGCGCTGCCCTCCTCCTCGCCACCGCGCCCGGTGCCCTCGGGGCAACGCACCACTCTTGGATGCCCCCTTCGTACCATGTGCCGCCGTTCGGTGCGGATTCGGGAACCGTGACCCCGCAGGTCGCCCCGGGAGGCGCATGGACGTTCGTCGGCAACAGCTCGGTCGGCGCGGACTACCACGGTCTCGCCTACGATTCAGGAGCGGGCGTGTTCATCCGATTCGGTGGGATTCAGGCGGACGGCACGACGGTGACCTTCAAGATCCCTTCCGCGGAACTCAAGACCGTGCAGCCGTTCACGGTCACGTCGGGGATGACGACCGTCCTGACCCTCCGCGTCGATCTAGCCCGCTCGATCGTGCTCCACGGCTCCGCGGCGAACTTCACTCCGGTCCTCGGAGCGATCGGGATCATCTGACGATTTGGCCGCACAGCGGGTATGCCGCAATAGGAGGCGTCGAGGCCGCGGGCAGACTGTCCTGCGAGCGCTTGCGTCGCGCGTAGGGGGCTCAGCGCTCCGAACCGAAACGTCCGAGGGAATTACGCCACGGAGACTGCGCGGCGATGCTCGGCACGTGTGGGTCCCGAAACACATCTACCAGCCTCGGTCCGCGCTTGGGCGATTGTTCTCGACATAACGTCCTCGGGGCTCCCACGCCCGTCCACTTTCTGAAATGGCTCTTCGCGCTCGGCTATCCGCACCACGCGGGAAGCGTGAGCAGCGGATGGGGAACGGTTCCGGCAAAGGCCGCTTCGGGGCGACCCTAATATAGCGGGTGTCCTCTGGGCCGAACCGACGGGACCGGACGGCCATCATGGGCACAATCCTCCGTTTGCTCGCATCGTTCCTCCGCTTGGCTCCGAAGGACGTCGCGAACCTCTCCTTCCTCTACTTCGCGACGTTCATCATGCGGGCCGCCGCGTTCGCGGGCGTCGCGGTGATGCAGGACGTGAGCGCCCGAACCCTCGATGCGTTGGGGCGGGGCCTCCTCTTCGCCGTCTACCCGGTTGCGGAGATCGCGACGGTCGGCTATCTCGGCACGCTGTGCGACCGGGTCGGGAGGAAGCGGATCCTCGTCTTCGCGCATCTCGTGACCGCCGCGGCCGTGTTCCTGTTCATCCCGAGCATCAGTCCGGTCGTCCCCGCGGGGGTGCAGCCGTTTCTCGTCGCCGTGTGCTTCGTGATGTTCGGAGTCGGAGCCGCGGCGAAAGTCGCGTCGACCCTCGCGATGATCAACGACCACTCGAGTCGCACGAACCGCGCACAGCTCATGGCGTTCTTCGACCTCGTGACGTTCGGCGGCCTCGTCGGGGGCTTCGGCGCGGCCTTCCTCGCCCTGAACGCGTTCGGGATCTCGGATGCGTCCGTCCTCGCGGTCGGCGGCATCGGCGTCACGGTGAGCGTCGTCATGGTCCAGTTCCTCGTCCGGGAGACCCCCTTCACGCCGGAGACGCAGCGCGGGACCCTCGAGCTCCTGCGGACCGTCCTCCGGAACCGAGACATCCAGCGGCTCCTACCGGTCTACGTCCCCGTGGTCGCCCTGTACGGCTACGTCATCACCTTCACCGACAACCTTCTCGGGGCGGGGAGCGAGGGTTCGGCGACGACGACCCAGCTGCTCATCATCGTGGCGTCCCTGGGGATTCCTCTGGGGGCCTCGCTGGCGGTGAGCGGGAGGCTCTCCGACCGAGTGCGGCTGCGCCGGCCGTTCATGGGGCTCGGCCTCGCGTGCTTCGGCGGCCTCGCAATCCTCTTGGCGCTCGCGGCGCGGCCCGGTGGCGGCGCGGACACGGCGCAGCTCGTCTCCCGCTGGCCCCTGATTGCGATCCTCGCGGCGGGTGCCGGGACGTTCCCGCCCGCGGCGCTCGCCTACTTGGGGGACGTCGTCGGTCATGCCGTCACGGGCACCGCATTCGGAATCTACTCCGTCATCTTTGGATCCGGGCTTATCGTCGGACCCATCCTCGGTGGCGCTCTCACGCAGGCGCTCGGACCCCTCGCGTTCGCGGTGATCGCCCTCGGCCTCATTGGCATCTCCGGTGTCGGCGTGTTGTTCATCCGCGAGCCGCTGAAATTCCCGCGGACCCCCATGGGGCCGGAGACCGTCGTGCCGCCGGAGAAACGCTGACCCGGTCCGCATGCGTTCGCGTGATTCTGACGTCGCCGGATTGAAGTACCCACGGCCTCGTCGCACGGACGTGGCGTCGAGCACCACGAGCCTCCTGGACCTGGACCCGATCGCCTACTTCGCGATGGGCGGATTCGCGCTGTTCTTCGGCCTCTTCTTCCTCGTGTTCCTCTGGGACATCCCGCTCTTCTTGTACCTCTGTGGCCCGGTGACGTTCATCCCGGGCGTCATCGCGGTGACGATCGGGGTCCGCCAGTGGCGGCGCGAGCGGGCGGTCCTCGAGTTCGTGGAGTGGGTTAAGTCCCAGCGGCGGATCAAGATGGACCTCATGGCGCAGCGGATCGGCAAGACGCGCTACGAGACGGAGAAGCTGCTCGGCAAGGCGCTGGACAAGGGCTTCGTGAAGGGCGCGATCGACCGCACGACCGACGAGTTCGTGCTCGAAGAGGCCGTGAAGCAGGAGCATTTCGTCGGGCAGTGTCCCCATTGCGGCGGGAACGTGGACACGTGGTACTTCCCGGAGGAACGCGTCTCCTGCCCGTACTGCGAGCGGGCGATCTCCGTCCCTGCGAACGCGTGAGTGGGGCAGGTCGCCACCCTTATATAGCACATGGATTTTAGAGCGCACCTTCCGAGGAACCTCCTTTGGCCCGCGGCCTCTTCGCAGCGCGTAAGCTCAAGAACGAACGGCAGACGAGACGCTGGTCCGACCGGTACTACAAGAGGCGCGTGCAGCACCTCAAGGAGAAGTCGGACCCGCTCGAGGGATCGCCGCAGGCGAAGGGCATCGTCCTCGAGAAGGTCGCGATCGAGGCGAAGCAGCCGAACTCCGCGCTGCGGAAGTGCGTGAAGGTCCAGCTGATCAAGAACGGCCGGCAGGTGACGGCCTTCGCCGTCGGCGACGGCGCGATCAACTTCATCGACGAGCACGACGAAGTCCTCGTCGAAGGGATCGGCGGGCGGATGGGGCGATCGTACGGGGACATCCCGGGCGTGCGTTACAAGGTGATCCAAGTCAACGGGGTGTCGCTCGACGAACTCGTGCGCGGCCGGAAAGAGAAGCCCGTGAGGTAGGCCGATGGAACCCGAGCCGACGCCCCCTCCGGAGACACCGCCACCGCCACCGCCGCCTCCTGAGGCGCCGCCTCCGCCGCCCGAGGCCGCGCCGGCCATCGAACCCGCGGCGACGACGGAAGGTCCTCCGGAAACCGCCGCAGAAGGCGAGCCGGCTCCGGTCGTCGAGAAGCCCAAGCGCGAGCCGAAGAAAGCCAAGAAACGGCCCAGCTATGAAATGAAGCTCTTCGAGAAGTACGACCTGAACGAGGTGGTCGTGCACGACGCCGGACTCGCGAAGTACATGAACCTCTCACCGATCGTCATCCCACACACGGGTGGGCGGTACGCGAACAAGCCGTTCGGCAAGGCCAAGTCGAACCTCGTCGAGCGGCTGATCAACGGCATGATGCGCACGGAGAATTACACCGGAAAGAAGGCGAAGTCCTATCGGGTCGTGCGCACCGCGTTCGAGATCATCGCGCAGAAAACTGGGAAGAACCCTGTGCAGATCCTCGTCGATGCGCTCGAGAAAGCCGCGCCCCGCGAGGAGATCACGCGCCTCCGGTTCGGCGGCATCAGCGTGCCCCGCGCCGTCGACGTCGCCCCTTCCCGACGGCTCGACCTCGCCCTGCGCAGCATCACGACCGGGGCGGTCTCGGCGACGTTCAAGAACCGCAAGCCCGTCGAGGAGTGCCTCGCGGACGAAATCCTCATGGCGGCGAAAGGCGACATGCAGAGCTCCGCGATCGCGAAGAAGGAGGAGCTCGAGCGGGTCGCATCCTCCGCGCGATGATTCGCCCCCCTCCGGACCGAAGCCTTAATTAGGTTCGGTCTTCTGCGACATTCCTTGTTCAGATCAAGGAGCCCGAGCGATGGGACGTAAGGAAGAAAATATCAAGAAAGCCCAGGCGTTGCTCCACCTGAAGGACCGCATCCGCAACATCGGCACCGCGGCACACATCGACCATGGCAAATGTTGTCATGGTAGCACGCGGATCTGGGTCAGCGGCGAGTGGGTAACCGCTGAGAACCTCTGGGCCCGCTTCGAAAATCTTTCTGCCGTTCCGAACGCTCACGGCGCAGAAGTCAAGGATCTGATCCATGAGGACCTGTGGACTCTTTCGCTCGACGTGCGTTCAGGCAGGACTCAGTTCTCGCAAATTACTCACGCTTGGCGACTTCCTGCCACGGAGCCACTCGTCGAAATCGAGAGTCGCGACGGGAGAATCATCCGGACCACTCCTGAACATCCGTTCGTCGTCGGATCGGAACAGTCGCTTCAATTTCGAGCTGCTCGTGATCTCAGGAAGGGGGATGTGCTTGCGGTCCCGAGGACACTGCCATCTCAGGGCGACGGCGAGAATTGGGCAGATCTGGAATCAGAGATGGTACTTCGCCTTGCGGAAGATCCGAATTTCTTGTTCAAGCTGACGGATCCCGGGGAACAAATCGCGAAGGAGAGCGGTGCCATCCGCGGGGAATCTCTTCTCGCGAGATTCAGGGAGCTCGCGACACCGCCGGCGAGCATCTATGAGTTTGTGGAATCAATCTGGTATGAGCCCTGCAAGACTACGAGTCGAGCGTCCCGACCGATTCGCCTGCCGAAGCGAGCCGAGCTGGAGGAATTCTTCTGGTTCGTCGGCCTTCTGTACGGCGACGGGGATGGGAATTGCGTCATTACCGGGGCCGATAAGCAGCTCCTGACCCGAGCCCTCCGATTCATCAGAAAGCTATCTCCGGGCGCGAGTCTTGCGCGCGATTCCGGGCGGCCAATCTACAGGCTACACCCTGGCTCGAATAGTTTCGTTCAGCTCATGCATTCCCTGTTCGGGTACCCGCTTCGACGCAAGGCGTGGAGCATCCGGTTACCGAGTCAGTTGCACACGGCGCCGCTACCCTTGGCTGCGGCGTTCATCCAAGGATACCTAGATGCAGACGGGACCGTTGAGAAGGCGCGCTCCGCCGTTTCGGCGACGAGTGTGTCCGAACCGTTCCTGGATGAGCTCCAGCTCCTCCTCTTACGGTTCGGTGTGAGGGCAATCTTCAACCGGGAGAGAGGCCGCTCAACGCTCTACGTTTCGGGTCGACGGAATCTTTCACGCCTTCCGGATTTCAGTGACCCTAGCAAGGCCTCTCTTCGAAAGAAACTGGAGGCTAAGTCGAAGACCTCCTACGTCGTGGACCTGTTACCCGTGAGATGGGAACGGATACGGCCAAACGACTACAAGAGTCGCTTTTACGCGCTGGCCAGCGAGCGCCCGTCGATCCGGTCCTTGCTACTGATGGCGGGTCCTGACATCGCAGCGGTCGAACACCTCATGAATGAAGATGTGGCGTTCGTTGAGGTGAGCCATATTCGGCATACTCGAACAAAGTGGGTATACGACTTCTCGGTGCCGGGCCCGAAGAACTTCGTAGCGGAAGGCTTCTTCATCCACAACACCACCCTCTCCGACTCCCTCATCGCGGGCGCGGGGATGATCTCCGAGGAACTCGCGGGCCAGCAACTCTTCATGGACTACGACCCTCAGGAGCAGGAGCGCGGCATCACGATCAACGCGGCCATCGCGTCGATGGTCCACGATTTCGAGGGCGGCCAGTACCTCATCAACCTCATCGACACGCCCGGCCACGTCGACTTCGGCGGGGACGTAACCCGTGCGATGCGGGCCATCGATGGCGTGATCATACTCGACGACTCCGTCGAAGGGATCATGCCGCAGACGGAGACGGTCATCCGTCAGGCGCTGAAGGAACGCGTGAGGCCCGTCCTGTTCATCAACAAGGTCGACCGCCTCGTCAACGAGTTGAAGATCAGCCCGGAGCAAATGCAGCAGCGATTCCAGAAGATCATCATGGAGGTCAACAATCGCATCCGGAAATGGCTGCCCGAGGACCTCGGAGAGAAGTGGATGGTGAACGTCGAGGCGGGCAGCGTCGCGTTCGGGAGCGCGTACCACAAGTGGGCCGTGAGCGCCCCCTTCACGAAGCGGACGGGCATCGGGTTCAAGGACATCTACAAGCACTGTCAAGAGGGGACGATGAAAGAGCTCGCGAAGAAGGCGCCTCTCCACAACGTCGTGCTGAACATGGTCATCCGTCACCTGCCGAATCCGCTCGAAGCACAGAAAATCCGGATCCCGATCATCTGGAAAGGAGACCCGCAGTCGCCCGTCGGCAACGCGATGATGACGGTCGATGAAAACGGTCCCGTCGGGTTCATGGTGACGAAGATCATCGTCGACCCCCAGGCGGGCGAAGTGGCCGCCGGTCGCCTCTATTCGGGCAAGATTCGCCGGGGCCAAGAGCTGTGGGTCAGCGGGATGCCGAAGCCCCAGCGCGCGCAGACCGTCGCGATGATCGTCGGCCCGGACCGCATCCCGGTCGACGAGATCGACGCGGGGAACGTGGTCGCGGTGGTCGGCCTGCGGGACGCGGTCGCCGGCTCGACCGTGAGCGACGACAAGGAGATGCAGCCCTTCGAGAAGATCGTCCACTACTCCGATCCGGTCGTCACGATCGCCGTCGAGGCGAAGTCGACGTCGGACCTGCCGAAACTCGTCGAGGCGTTGCGCCTGCTCGCAAAGGCGGATCCGAGCATCCAAGTGGAGATCAACCAGGAGACCGGGGAGCACCTGATCTCTGGGATGGGCGAACTCCACCTCGAGATCACGATCTACCGCGTTCAGAACGACTACAAGATCCCCGTCACGACGAGCACTCCCATCGTCGTCTACCGGGAGGGCGTGGGCGGCAAGGGCGGGCCGTTCGAAGGCAAGTCCCCGAACAAGCACAACCGCTTCTATATGGAGGTCGAGCCGCTCGAGGAGAAGGTCGTCGCCGCGATCCGCGCCGGCGAGATCGCGTCCGGCCAGCGCATCAAGGATTCGAAGGTCCTCGCGAAGAAGCTCGAGGAGCTCGGGATGGACCGGAACGACGCGAAGAACGTCGTGTGGATCCAAGACACGAACATGCTGCTCGATGCGACGAAAGGGATCCAGTATCTCCACGAGACGATGGAACTGATCAAGGAGGCCTTCACGGAGGCGATGAACCGCGGCCCGCTCGCGGCGGAGAAAGGCATGGCGTTGAAGGTGAGCCTCGTCGACGCGAAGCTCCACGAGGACTCCGTCCACCGCGGGCCCGCGCAGGTCATCCCCGCCGCCCGATCCTCGATCTACGGCGCGATGGTCCAGGCCGGACGCATCTTGCTGGAGCCTGTCCAGAAGGTCTTCATCAACGTCCCGCAAGACTTCATGGGTGCCGCGATCGGCGACATCCAGAGCCGCCGTGGCGTGATCGAGGACATCAGCCAGGAAGGGGAGATCACGGTCATCCACGCGAAGGCGCCGGTCGCAGAGATGTTCGGCTTCGCCTCCGCCATCCGGTCGGCGACGCAGGGACGCGCGCTGTGGTCGACGGAGAACAGCGGCTTCGAGGCCGTGCCGGGGAACCTTCTGTCGGAGGTCGTCCGCGCGATCCGCACGCGGAAGGGACTACCGCCGGAACCGTACGACGAAGCGTACTACTCCGCGTGAGCCGCGTACGCCGGGTCGGGGTCCCATGGTTTCGCAATCCTGAAGCGTCCTCCAGGCGATGGACCGCCGGGATCCAATGACCACGGACCGACGGTTCAGCCGTTTCAGCAAGTCTCCGGATACGGCCGCGTTCAGCACCACGGAAATCCCGGAGGGCGGTGTGTGTCTGTCCGCCTTCTTGATCGTGGCGCAGGCGGGACAGCCCTCGCGAATCCTCATGGGCCACATGAATCCGGAGGCTCCTTGGGATCACATCGGAGCCCTCGATCCGAAGCGCGTGGAGGTGCACTCCCGCGGCTGGGTGCTCCCTTCGTCCCACCTCATCTTCCTCGAGTCGCCCGAGGACGCCGCCCGACGGATCGCCCGCGAACAGCTCGACCTTCCGGACCTCGTCCTCTCGGGCCCCCAGGTCGTCTCGGAGGCCTACACCCCGAAGCGCTTCCCAGGACGCCCGCACCATTGGGACATCGAGTTCCTGTTCCGGGGCGAGCTCGCAGCTGCGGAGGTTCCTCGCCCCGCGGCATGGAAGGAGTTGGCGTTCGTCGACCTGGGCCGCACGACGAAAGCGGAGATCGCGCGGTCCCACGAGGACGTGCTCGAGTCGGCGGGCCTCCGCTTCGGCGGGGAGTGAGCGTCCTGTCCTCGCGCGTTCCCATGGAGAAAATCACTCGGTCCGAACCATGCGTGCGGGAGGAAATGCATAAATACGACAGGATGATTAGGCGCGTCCTACGGAGCTAAAGCATGCCTGCGAAGCCTCACCTGAACCTCGTGTTCATCGGCCACGTCGACCACGGGAAGTCGACGACGGTCGGCCGGATCCTGTACGACACGGGAAACATCGACCCCCACGAACTCGAGAACCTCAAGAAGCTCGCCGAGCAGATGGGCAAGGCGACCTTCGAGTTCGCGTTCGTCATGGACCAGGTCAAGGAGGAGCGCGAGCGCGGCCTCACGATCGACGTCGCGCACAAGCGCTTTGACACGGACAAGTATTACTTCACGATCATCGACGCACCGGGCCACCGCGACTTCGTCAAGAACATGATCACGGGGACGTCCCAGGCCGATGCCGCCGTCCTCGTCGTCGGCGCGGCGGAAGGCGTCCAGACGCAGACGAAGGAGCACATCTTCCTCGCACGCACGCTCGGCGTCGAGCAGCTCATCGTCGCGATCAACAAAATGGACGCGGCGAAGCCCCCGTTCGCCGAGGCGCGGTTCAACGAACTGAAGACGGAGCTCACCGGGCTCCTGCGGGGCGTTGGCTACAAGGTCGACAAGGTCCCCTTCATCCCGATCAGCTCGTACAAGGGCGAGAACATTACGAAGAACTCGTCGAAGATGGCGTGGTACAAGGGCCCCGCCCTCGTGGCCGCGCTGAACGATCTCACCGTGCCGCCGAAGCCGACGAACCTCGCGCTCCGCCTTCCGGTCCAGGACGTCTACTCGATCACCGGCGCCGGCACCGTGCCCGTCGGACGCGTCGAGACCGGCCTCCTGAAGGTCGGGATGAAGATCCACTTCATGCCCGCGGACAAGGTCGGCGAGGTCAAGTCGATCGAGATGCACCACGAGCAGATCCCCCAGGCGGAACCGGGCGACAACGTCGGGTTCAACGTCCGCGGGGTGGACAAGAAAGACCTCCGGCGCGGGGACGTCGCGGGCCCGACGGATCACCCGCCGACGGTCGCGAAGTCCTTCACGGCGCAGATCATCGTCCTCAACCATCCGAGCGTCATCACGGCCGGGTACACGCCGGTCTTCCACGCGCATACGGCCCAGGTCGCATGCACCTTCGAGGAGATCATCGCGGCGCTCGACCCGAAGACGGGCGCGCCGAAGCCCGAGAAGCCGGACTTCCTGAAGACGGGAGACGCGGCGCGCGTGAAAATCCGTCCCTCGAAGCCGTTCGTGATCGAGCCCTTCAAGGCGTTCCCGCAGATGGGACGGTTCGCGGTCCGCGACATGGGGCAGACCGTCGCGGCGGGTCAGGTCATCGACGTCGAAAAGCGGTGACCTCCATCCACTCCTTCCGGTCCTCAGGTTGAACCATGGCCCAGAAGGCGCGGATCTCGCTGAGCGGAACGGACCCGAAGAAGGTCGACAACGTGTGCCAACAGATCAAGCTCATCTCCGAGCGCACCGGCGTCGCGATGTCCGGGCCGATCCCGCTGCCGACGAAGAGGCTCCTCGTGCCGGTCCGCAAGTCCCCCGACGGCGAGGGCAGCGAGACGTGGGACCGCTGGGAGATGCGGATCCACAAGCGGCTCATCGACCTCGACGCGGACGAGCGGGCGTTGCGGCAGCTGATGCGCATTCAAGTGCCGGACGGCGTGAACATCGAGATCGTCTTGCGATCGTGACGTCAGCGCGGCCCTAGGTAGCTCCGGGCGAGCGCGAGCAAGGCGACGACGTCGGCGATGAACAGGGCGAATCCTCCGGCGACGATCGCCGTCGGGAGCATCGCGAGGACGAGCACGATCGGACCGAATCCGGCCGCGGATGCGAAGGCCACAGGCCACGCCCAGATCCGGCGGCGGAGGAACCCGATCCCCGTGGCGAAGGCGACGAGCGACGCATAGCCGCTCAGGAAGGCGTGGCCGACCGGGTCGAGGTGGGCCCAAAGGATCGCGAGCATCACGGAGAGGATCCATCCCGCGGCGGGCGCCATCGCGGGCCAGGGTCGCCGATCCGCCGCGATGCTCACGAGGCACAGGACGATCGCCACCACCCCGGCGAGGAGGGCCACCCACGGCGACGCGACCGCGATCCGGCCGTACTGGATCGCCCCCGCCAGGAGAGCGAGGCTTCCGGCGACGAGGCTCAGGCCGACGAACCAACGCAAGGCGGTCTCGGTCCGCGGCGTCATGCCATGTCATCCGCCACGGCCGGAAAAAGGGTTGGGCCGCTCGCAGATATGGGCCGACCCCTCATCCCTGGAGCGGACGCGGACACTCGGACTGGATGTCTCCGGACCTGCGTCGGGCGAATCGCGCGGAAAGCTTCATGTGAACGGCGACGCTCTGCGCGCGCCTGGGCCGGTAGATCAGCGGAAGATCGCCTGCTTTGCAAGCAGGAAGTCCTGGGTTCAAATCCCAGCCGGTCCACTGCCCGCCGGCCCGCCCCTCGGTCCATTCTCGACTTCGTTTCCCACGCTCCTGTCCATGGTGTTGCGGGATGGCGCCGACGATTTTCGCTCCGACAATGAAGGAACGGACCCGCGTTGCGGCCAAAGACCTAAATCTAACCCTCACTCTTGTGCCGCCCTATGCCGATGATCGACGTGTATGCACCGCGAGACATTTTCCCTCCGGGGACGGAGGGCCTCCTAGGCAAGGAACTGACGATGGCGGTTCTCCGTGCGGAGGGTGTGGCAACCCCCGGGCCCTTCCATCTGAACAATACCGCCGCGTTCCTTCACCTCATGGAGCCGGGTCAAATACACACCGCGGCAACCCGCTCCGCACGCACCGTCCGCGTCCAGGTCATCACGCCGCCCGCGGCGTTGACGCGCGGAGGGCAGAAGCAACTCGTCAAGGAGATCACCGAGATCGTAACCAGGGTCTCCAACGACCCGACCCAATCCGGTCGCACGTGGGTGATTCTCACGGAGGCAGCCGAGGGCGGTTGGGGGCTCTCGGGCACCGCCTTTGGCCGGGAAGAATTCGCGGCGCTCGCAGCCAAGGCGGCTGCGGCACGCGCGAAGTGAGCGCACAACCGGTCTAGGAATCCAAGTCCCTCTGACGTGATTCCGGCCCCGTCCGGAGCGGACCTCCTGGGCGTTCGGCGGCTTGTGAAGCCCAGAGGATTTGAACCTCGGCAAGTTTAGAGCCCAGCCGGTCCGTCATTGACGGATCGGGACGGCGTTTAACGGCGACGCCTCTTGATCCGATGCGAGGGCCCGTGGCCCGCGCGGCGACGGGCGCGACGGCGCGCAGCCCGCGTCATCCGAATCTCCTTTTGTGCCATCGAGGCGGGAGAATTGTGCCGCTATTTGAACCAAAGCCCTCGGGAGATCCGGATGCAACGGACGAATTCAGAGGAAAATGTGAAGGGGGCCCGCGGTTGGCGGGCCGTGCTCACGCGACCGTGATGTGGCCGAGGACCGGGGTGAAGGTCCACGTGCCCGAGGCCATCACGATCGACCGGGACAGGTCGATGTCCACGGTCAGCGTCGTCGTGCTGCCCGAGCGGATCTCGAACGTCGTCGTCGTCTTCAGCTCGCCGGACGGCACGGAGAATGTGATGGTCGTGCCATTCGCTAGCTGGCCGGTCGCGCTGCTCACGACAATCCGAATCTGCGTGTACTTTCCCGGCGCGAACCGAGCGTTCGCGAGCAGCTCGGAGATGTTCACGAGGGACGCCAAGTCGACCGTCGTCCGCGCCAGCGTGACGTTGTGCCAGCCGACGTCGTCCGCCTTCCCGGCCTCGTGGGCCCAGACGTCGGTGAAGGTCACGTCCACATGGGCCCAGTCGCCGACCGCGTCCATCACGCGGACGTCCAGCTCGCCCTCGTACAGGTAGACGTAGGCGGCGAATCCGCCGAGGACGAGGGCCGCTGCGAGGACCAGTGCGATGAGAGCGCGTCGCATGTCCATCCTCCGGACGTCCGGTTGCATCGGTCCGCATTAAGGCTTGTTGAACGCCCATCGAAACGCGGGAGACGAGAATCGTTTATGGCCCTCGGACGGTTCTCGGGGGCGATGCGGATGCCCCGAGCCGCACGGGCGTACGACGCCGGATACATTGCGATCTACCGGTCGGGCGTCCACTTCAGCGACACATCGAGACCGACGACAGCCCTCGTGCGATTCATCGACCGCATGCATCCCGGCGGCCGTGCGCTCGAACTCGGATGCGGGGAGGGGAGGGACGCGATCTTCCTCGCGAGGCGAGGCCTCCAAGTCACCGCCATCGATGCCTCGTCATCCGCGTTGTCCCGCGCCCGCGAGCGTGCACGAGAGGCGGGCGTCCGCATCCGCTTTTCCCGAGGCGACATGACCGGCCGCCAGCCGTTCCGCAGCGGGACGTTCGATCTCGTCGCCTCGATCGACGCGTTTCATCTGGCGACGGGGTCCCGCGACCGCGCGCGCCATTTTCGGGAGGCGTACCGACTCCTGAAGCCCGGCGGTCTCTACTTCTTCTGCAATCACACCGCGCGGCGGCCTCGGATCAGCGCGGGCCGCGGGAAGGACACGATCTGGGTCGGCGCGCCGGACGGTGGGCGGGAGATCCTCGTCCCCCGCGTCCCGTACGCGGTCCTGACGAAGGACGGATACGCGCGGGCGATCCGCGATGCGGGCCTGACGATCCGGATGGCGCGGTTCACCCGGTCCTTCCCGATCCAGGACGACGTCGCCCTGATCGTCGGGGCCAAACCCCTCGCTTCCCGTCGGACCTAGACGCCCGCGTAGAGACGGTCCGCGAGTTCGTGCGGCAGCCCTGCCTTCCGGATCTCGCCGGCGACCGCGTCGATGTCGTACGACACCCGGCGCAGCTCGAACGTCCGGCGGGTGAGGTCGAGGACGCCCCACGCGGCCCGCGGATCGCCGTCGCGGGGCTGGCCCACGCTGCCCGGGTTCACGACGAGGCCCGACCGGAAGGGGCAGGTCATCGGGAGGTGCGTGTGCCCGAGGATGACGAACGGAGCGCCCGCCATCCGGATGATCCACTCGTCCGCGGACCAGGAGAAGACGTACTCGTCGTCGTTCCGAGGGCTCCCGTGGTACATGGCGACGAGTCCCTCCGGTAAGGCGGTGCGAACGCGGTCCTCGAGGTCTTTGAGGTATCCGACCGAGGCGGGCGTCAGGTGGATGCGGGTCCAGCGGATCGCGGTGCTCGCGAGCTCGTTGAAGGCGAACACCTCGCCGCCGAGGGCCGCGCGGTCGTGGTTCCCGCGGATCGCCCGCACCTTCCGCGCGCGCAGGATCTCCAGGACCTCGTTCGGCCACGGGTTATAGCCAACGAGGTCGCCCGCCACCCAGATGCCCTCCGGGGCGACGCGGTCGACGTCCGCGAGGACCGCCTCGAGGGCCGGCCGGTTCGAGTGGACGTCGGAGAGGACCGCGAGGCGCATCACGCGTCCGAACGGGATCGGGCTATTTCAGGTGTTCAACGTGCGCTCAAAGTTAACCTCAAGTAAGGTTAACAGGCAACACTTCGGACCGGTCGGCCGGAGGGCCCGTGATCCGATGGATCGCCCGCGACTCGCTCGCGGGCCACCGCGCCTGACCAAGTCCGCCGCACGGACCGCGGTTCGTGTCAATCCCCGGTGTGGTGCTCGAATGCACAGCTTTAAGCCCTTGGGACCCTCTGGGCCGCGCATCCGACCCCACGAGGGATCGGATAGTAGGTAGCGAATGGACGAAGAGAGAGGCGGCAGACGAGGCGGAGGCGGCGGCGGTTACGACCGAGGCCCGCGTACAATGTACGACGCGGTGTGCTCGGACTGCGGCCAGGCCACCCAGGTCCCGTTCAAACCGGACCCGGCCCGACCCGTCTACTGCCGAGATTGTTTCGCAAAGCGCCGGCCGCGACGGTTCTGAGATCGACAACGGCACAGCGTTCGAACCTTTTTGTTCGAGCTCCACCCGGTCATGCGGCTGGCGCGGAGCTCGTATTTTCTCTTGCCTTCGAATTAGAATGGCCTTGATTTCATTCAGGGCTCCCGAAAGCAACGCCTCCGCTCAACACTTATCCGCCGCCGGCGCCTTGCGTGCCGCGTGGACCGCATCGAGGTCGCCCCAGGGATTGAGGCGACCCGCGACTTCGCGCTGCATCTTCGCGGCGAACGGACCCTTGTGATCTCGGACCTGCACCTCGGGTTCGAGGGCGCCCTCGCGGAACAGGGCGTCTCGATCCCCCGGTTCCAGCGTCGCGTTATCCTCGAGCGGCTCGGGAAGATGCTCGACCGCGTGAAGGCGGAACAGGTGGTCATCGCGGGCGACTTCAAGCACGAGTTCTCGAAGAACCTAGTCGACGAATGGGTCGAGGTGAAGCAGGTCTTGCGCTTCCTCAAGGAACGCGTGACGGCGGTGCTCGTCCGCGGAAACCACGACAACTACCTCGCGACGATCCTCGGGGACCTCGGCCTCACGTTGCACGAACGCGCGGACGTCGGCGGCATGACGATCGTCCACGGCCACGAGGAGGTCTCGACGCTGCATCCGATCGTCATGGGCCATGAACACCCGGCCGTCAAGCTGAAAGACGACCTCGGCGCCGTCGTGAGCGTTCCCGCCTTCCTCGTCACGAATTCCCTGATCGTCCTCCCCGCGTTCAGCCCGCTCGCCCTCGGCGTGGACGTTTCCTCGTATCCGTACCTCTCGCCGATCCTGAACCGCATCCCCATCGACGACGCGCGCGTGATCGGTGTGGACGAGAAAGAGGGCCTCCTCGACTTCGGGCGGGTGGCGGGCCTCAAGGCGATGCGCGCGGCGCTATTGATGAAGTGATCCGGGGCCTCGACACCGCGCTTAGGTTTATCCTAACCTCGTCGGTCTCGGTCCAACTTCCATGGTCGCCGACATCGAGATAGCCCAGAGCACCCCGATGCGGCCGATTACGGACGTGGCCCAGGCCCTTGGCCTCGGCCGCGAGGACCTCATCCTGAAGAGCGATTACGTCGCGAAGGTCCGGCTCGACGCGGTCGAACGGAGCCGGAAGGCCCGCCAGGGGAAGCTCGTGCTGGTCACCGGCACGACCCCGACCCGTTACGGGGAGGGCAAGACGCTGACCACGGTCGGGCTGGGCCAGGCACTCACTAGGCTCGGGACGAGAGCGATCGTCGCCGTGCGGGAGCCCTCGCTCGGGCCCGTCTTCGGGACGAAGGGCGGCGCGACGGGCGGCGGCCGCTCGCAGATCCTCCCAATGGAGGAGATCAACCTGCACTTCACGGGCGACATCCACGCGGTCGGCGCCGCGAACAACCTCATCGCCGCCATCATGGACGCCCACATCTTCCACGGGAACGAGCTGGACCTCGATCCGACGCGCGTGCTGTTCCCGCGGTGCCTCGACATGAACGACCGCCAGCTGAGGAACATCGTCACGGGCCTCGGCGGTCCGAAGCACGGCGTGCCCCGGGAGGACGGCTTCATCATCACGGCCGCGAGCGAGGTCATGGCGATCCTCTGCCTCACGGAAGGGATCCGGGACCTCAAGGAGCGCCTCGAACGGATCGTCGTCGCGTGGGATCGCCGCGAGCACCCCGTCCGCGTCGGCGATCTGACAGTGCAGGGAGCCGCCGCGATCCTGCTGAAGGACGCCCTCATGCCGAACCTCGTCCAGACGCTCGAGGGCACCCCCGCGTTCGTCCATGGCGGTCCGTTCGCGAACATCGCGCACGGGCACAGCAGCGTGCTCGCGGACCGGCTCACGCTGGGCCTCGGGGACGTCGTGGTCACGGAGGCGGGGTTCGGCTCGGACCTCGGTGGGGAGAAGTTCGTCGACCTCGTGTGCCGCCAGAGCGGCCTGCGACCCGACGCCGCCGTCCTCGTCGCGAGCGTCCGCGCGCTGAAACACCACGGCGGGGTCAAGAAGAAAGACCTCGCCACCGAGAACCCGAAGGCCCTCGCGGTCGGCTTCGCGAACCTCGACGCGCACATCAAGATCCTGCAGACCCTCGGCATCACGCCGGTCGTCGCGGTGAATCGCTTCGCCACGGACACGGACCGGGAGGTCGACGGCATCGTCGACCATTGCCAGGACGCCGGCGTCCGGGCGGCCGCGCACACATGCCATCGGGACGGCGGCGCGGGAGGGGAGGCGCTCGCCCGGCTCGTGCTCGACGCGGCGAGTGCCTCGCCGCACTCCGTCCGGTTCGTGTACAAGGACGACGACCCGCTCCAGGAGAAGGTCGCGAAGGTGGCGACGTCGATCTACGGCGCGGCCGGCGTGAAGTTCGACGCCGCCGCCCTCGACGACCTCGAGCGCCTGCACGCCGCGGGCCTCGACGGCCTCCCGATCTGCATCGCGAAGACCCAGCTCTCCCTCTCGGACGATGAACGCACTCTCGGCGCGCCGAAAGGCTGGACCCTCCAAGTCCGGGGCATCCGGCCCTCCGCGGGCGCGGGATTCCTGGTCGTCCTCGCGGGCGACATCATGCGGATGCCGGGCCTCGGAGAGGAGCCCGCCGCCCTCGGGATGGACATCGATGAGAGCGGACACATCAAGGGGCTATTCTGATTCCGAGCAAGATCGGCCGTTCGAGTCCGCGGGGCAAAGGGCCTTAGGCGACGCGTGCGCTGCCCGCGCCATGTCAGGGCCGCCAGGAGCGACCGGGCCAACCGGGGACTGGGAAAAATTGTACGCGACCTCGGACGTTGCGACACTCCCCTGGTACAACCCCGAGCTGGACTCGGATGTCGAGCAAGCTCTGAAGGTGCACCGCCTCAAGGGCGGACGAATCCTCGACCTCGGAACGGGCCCCGCGACCCAAGCGATGAACCTCGCGAAGCGCGGCTTCGACGTGCTCGCAACGGACATTTCCTCGAGCGCGATCAAGAAAGCGAAAGCGGCCGCCAAGGCGGCCGGACTGTCGATCGAGTTCCGCGTGGACAACGTCCTCCAGTCAAAACTCGGACCGAATCTGGTGGACGCGATCATTGATCGCGGGGTCTTCCACGTGCTGCCGAAAGACAAGCGGCCGATCTACGTCCAGACGGTCCACCGAGTCCTTCGGCCGAACGGTTGGCTTTTCTTGAAGTGTTTCTCAATCAAGGAGCCGGGCACCTGGGGGCCGTTCCGGATCGCCCCGTCCGAACTTCGCGGGTACTTCCGCGAACCGTTCGAGATTCTGTCCGTCGACGAGGCGGTGTTCCAGGGGAACGTCGCGCCGCCCCCGAAGGCGCTGTTCGCGACGTTCCGCAGGCGCGGCGCGAGTTCCAAGCCGCGGCCTCAGAAGCGAGCCCGGAAGCGATCGACGAGGTCCTGATTCCCCAGGTATGTCGGGACGGTCTGGTCGATCCCTTTCGGCGCGATATCCAGGAGCCGTTCGCGTCCCGTCGTACCGGCACCGCCCGCGGCTTCCGCGATGAATGCAATCGGATTCGATTCGAAGTGGAGCCGGTACTTGCCCGCGGGTTTGTCGACTTGCGCCGGATACGCGAAGAAGCCGCCGTAATGCAGGATCTGATTGAAGTCCGCGACGAAGGACCCGCCATAACGGAGGTTCATGAGCTCCCGCTCCAACTCGCCCGCGAACGCCTTCACCTCCGGGATCCACTTCTCCCTGTGCCCGCCGATCCCGTAGAGCTTCCCTTGGGCCGGGAGCCGCAGGCCCTCCTCGATCAGAAGGAACTCCTCTGGCCGACCGCCGCCCCCTTGGACGAACTCGTGCACGCCCTTCGCGGTCGCATAGACCAGCGTCGTCGCCGGACCGTAGATGAGATAGCCCGCGGCGAAGAGGTCCGTGCCCCGGGCCAGGAGCGGCACTCCGTCGAAGATCCCGAAGATCGTCCCGAACGTGTTGTTGCTCTTCACGTTCGAGGATCCGTCGAGGGGATCGAGGACGATAGAGAACCGCCCGCGGCCCACGTCCTTCACGGCCCCCATCTCCTCGGAAGCGACTTGAGACACGAGCTTCGATTCCCGGAACGCCTCGACGAACACGTCGTTCATCCAGACGTCGAGCTCGAGTTGCTGCTCTCCGTACACGTTACGGGTGGCCGCAGGATCACGCCGGATCGGCAACTCCCGCCGGATCCGTGTCGAGAGCGCGGAGAAACCGGAGAAGAGCCGACTGAGATCCCGATCGAGCCGGCCCGCGTGCTGTGCCAACGTGACGTCGGCCGAGCGTCCGCCCTCAGTACGCGGCGTGCCATCCCTCGAAGTGATCGCGGAGCTTTTCTTTCCCGCCATAGAAGTCCCACCAAGGGCGCGCGTGCTTGTGGGCCAGGTCCGCGAGGACCTGGAAGTTCTTCACCGCCTGCGTGCGGACGTACTCCATCTGCCGCTCGAACGTCTTCTCGCGGAACGCGTCCTTCCAGATCGCGCGGCCCGCGAGGAAGCCGGATGCTCCTCCTTGACAGGCGAGATCGACGAGGGCTCGGAAGACCGGGAAATCCGCGCCGGCGCTTAGGACGACCCACGGCACCTTGGTTGTGCGGCTCAGGCGCTCGCAGTTCTTCTGGAGTTCTCCTGGGTCCGGCGTTGCCTTCGGGTCCCCGGGGAACTCGGCCTTCAGCACGTCGATGCCGAGGGGGCTGAGGGCCTCGGCGGTGCGGACGATCGTATCGGCCTTGTGGTGTGCAAACTCCGCGTCGCTCTCCCCGACCGCATAGGACATCGGCTCGCAGACGAATGCGAGGTCGAGCCGGCGGCACTCGTCGGCCACGGTCCGGACGATCTTGACCTGGCGGTCCACGACCTCGCGCGGGGCGTCCGGGTTGAAGAACACGAGGAGCTTCGCCGCGCTCGCACCGAGCCGTTTCACCTTCTCCACGCTCCAGCCGTCAAGGAGCCTCGTCAGCCGCCAGTTCCCCTGCCTTTCGTACCCGGAGGTCTCGAGGGAGACGAGAAGGCCCGTGCGACCGTGGAGGACGAACCGGTTGATCGCGGGGCCGACCCCGTATTCCGGATCGAGGAGGTAGCCACTCGCGTGGGGGGCGAGGGCCTCCGTGACACCAAGCTTCACGGCCTCCATCTCCGCGTACGTCGCGGCCTTCGGGTTCTCCGGATGGAGCATCTTCTGGAGGCTCCCCCGCTGGTCCATCGCGATCATCGTGAAGCGGCCTGTGTCGTCCGAAATCTGCTGGAGGCCGCGGAGCTTACCGACCGAAATCCGCACTCGTGCCACCCCGACGGTTCGCAAACGTGCAGTACCATATTGACCTTTGCGGATGGGACGTCGGATGCACCCTCATGACAGGCGCCGAAATTTCAATCAACGGAACGAAGGAGTTCGGAGGGCGCAGGAGACGGCGAACGAGCGGGAACGGATGGAATCGAGGCGATGTGCCGTCGGGCCAAAAAGCTCATGCGCCGACAGATCCCTTCATGATCGTGGCGGGATCATTACGAGCCGTAGTCGCGGTGAATGTGATCGCCGCGATCGCCATCCTTGCAGTCGTTGCGCCGGCGGGAGGGCACTCCGGCCCAACCAGTTCCTTCGTCGTTACCGTCTCGGAGGGCGGCGGCACGTTGGCGGGCACTCCGATGGACTTCCCCGCGTTTGGGTTCCGCGTGACGCCTCCGGATGGCTGGGAGGTCCGGACCGGCGTGGACGACGTGGGGATGTTTTATCCCGGCACGAACGCGAACATGTTTCTGGCTCCGAACCCAGGTTGCGTTGCGGGCTCGTTGGACGAGGCGGTCTCCGTCCTCGAATCGTATCTGAGCGTCTTCGGGGCCTATTCCGGATACCAGGTCTACGAGCCACCGGCAGGTCGATGGATCGATAACCATGCGGCAGCCGGTGCCCTCATATCGCACTTCCTTGCCGACGGTCGCGCATATCAAGTGCTGGCCGTCATCCTGGGCCCCGAGCTCTCGACGATCTGGACCTTCTCGGGGCTGATGCACAACGCGAGCGAGGTGAGCCTGCGACCAACCATGAACGCGACGCTCGAATCGTTCGTCGCCCTTGACGGATCGTCGCCGACATCCTATTCGGATCCCTCCCAGCGCTTCGGGCTCGAAGTCCCCCCCGGATGGAGCGCGGAGGCGAATGTGTCCGTCGGGATTGAACGGCTCGACGTCTTGCTTTCGTCCGTCCGGAGCGAGGTGACCTTCGCCGTTGCATCGGATGCGTTCTCCGGCGGAGCCACGTACGAGGCCGCGCGCGGAATCCTCGAGGGGGCGTTGACCGGCCTCAGTTCCCAACCCGGATTCCAGATCCTCGAGCCCGTGGCCCCGGTCCAGGTCGACAGCCACGTTGGCGCCCAAGCCGTCGTGACGTGGCAGCCAAGCACCTTCAACGTTGTCCAGGTCATCACCGTCGTTCTGTCTCCGGAATTTCGCCTTTCCTGGGGTCTCATCGGTACGATGTTTTCATGGGATGCCCTCTTCGCGAGATCGTGCGTGAATGCCACGTTGAAATCGTTCGACATCCTCGGGAGCGAGCCGGTCGCGTCTGCGCCAGACTGGCTGACCGCCAATCAGATGTGGATTCTGTTGGCGGCCCTCGTCGCGACCGCGACAGAGGGCGCTGTCATGGGCGTCTTGATCATCCGCGGGAGTCGGAAGCACTAGGATCGGCCCCCAAAGCTTATTTCTGCGGGAACCCCGATGCTGAGCGCGATGCGCGTCCCGGCCATCGTCTTGAACCTCAAGACGTACCCCGACATCCTCGGGAAACGGGGCTGGGAGCTCGCGAAGCGCTTCGCAGCGGTCGCCGACGATACGGGCGCCTCGATCGTCCTCGCCCCGCCCACGTCCGATCTCGCGCACATCGCAAAGCTCGTCCACCTCCCCATTTTTAGCCAGCACGTCGACGCGGTCGAGCCCGGCCCGACGACCGGTTGGATTCCGCCCGAGGCGCTCCTCGAGGCGGGCGCCGCCGGGACGCTGATCAATCACAGCGAACGGAAGGTCGCGTGGGAGGAGATGGCGAAGAGCATCCCGCGCTGCCAGAAGATCGGCCTCGAGGTGATCGCCTGCGCCGACGACATCGCGGAGGCGGAGACCCTTGCGAAGCTTTCTCCGGAGTACATCGCGATCGAGCCGCCCGAGTTGATCGGAGGGGACGTCAGCGTGACGACCGCGAGACCGGAGGTCATCGCGACCGCCGTCGAGCGAATCCATGCCGCGAACCCTCGGGTCGTGGTCCTCTGTGGCGCGGGCGTCCGCAGCCGCAAGGACGTGGCGAAGGCCCTCGACCTCGGGACTTCAGGCGTCCTCCTGTCCTCCGGCATCGTCAAGGCGAAGGATCCCGAGAAAGCGCTCCGAGACCTCGTGAAAGGCCTTCGCTGATCTCGGAGTTTCCGGCGGCTTTCGCAGACCCCTCCGTGGCCTTGAAATATCCGACCGTGCACTCCGGTGCGGGGGATCGAACTCGATGTCCACGCTCGCCGAGAACGCCGTCAAGAACTGCCTTCGAATCGGACCGGACGACAACGTCAGCATCTTCTGCTATCCGCACACGTTGCCGCTCGCGGAAGATCTCGCAATCGAATGCTTCAAGGTGGGCGCCGACGCCCTCCTGGACCTGTACACGGACCGTTACCACGTCGCGTACATGAAGCACCTGGCTGTCGAGCAGCTGCGGAAACCGTCGGCGTTCTGTCGCGGCCTTTCCGAACTCTCGACCGCCGTCTTCTGGGCCGGCTCGCTGTACGATCCGTCCAACTTCCGGAAGTTCACGCCGGAGAAGATGGCGGCGAACGACGAGGCCGAGACCGCCGCCCACCTGCCGATGCGCGAGCGGAAGGTACGAAGCCTTTCCCTGGGCATTTCCCTCGTGACGCGTCCGCGGGCGAAGGTGTACGGTTTCAACTTCGCGGCGTGGGAGCGGATGGTCCGCGCCGCCTCGTCCGTGCCATCGAAGACCCTCACGACGACGGGGCAGAAGCTCGCGGGCATCCTCGGGACCGCGGACACGCTCCACGTGACCTCCGAAGGGGGTACCGACCTGACGGTCTCCGTGCGCGGGCGGCAGCCGATGATCTACGACGGGGTCGTCGACGAGGAGGACATCGCCGCGGGCGTGTTCGAGGCCTCGATCCCGTCCGGGAGCGTGACCGTCTTGCCGGACCCGGCGAGCGCCGAGGGGACCGTCGCGTTCGACACGTCGCAGGCTTGGGCCGGTCGGTCCGTCCGAAAGCTGAGCTGGGAATTCCGGAAGGGACGGCTCACGGGCTTCGAAGGGGATGCGAGCGCGGCGGTGCTGAAGAAACAGTACGACCTCGCGTCGGGCGACAAGGACCGCATCGCGTCCGTCTCGATCGGGACGAACCCGAAGGCCCAAGTCGGCTTCCTCCAGAACTCGATCGTCCGTGGGGCCGTGTCGATCGGACTCGGCGGCAGCGAATTCTTCGGGGGACCGAACAAGTCGTCGTTCGGGTTCGAGAGCACAATCCGGGCCGCGACGCTCGAGGCCGACGGGAAGGAAATCGTCCGCGGCGGCAAGCTGCTCTTCGCGTGACGCCCGGATAGACGTAGCGTGCGTGCACGCCATCCGCTTATCGACCCCGGCGGCGTCCGTGGGCCGTGCGATCGTCCGGACGATGGCTCGCAGCCCCCCTGGCGGCCGTCGTGCTCCTGGCGTCGCCCCTCTGGACGGAGCGTGCGGCGACCCTCCCCCCGTTTTCTCCGCCGTCGCCCGTCCTATTTTCTTCCGGTTTAGGGGCTGCCGTCGTCCTCGCGCGAGTCTACGCGAACGCCGCCCGCGATGACGAGTTCGTCGAGATCGCGAGTCGGTCGACGGAATTCCTTGACCTCGCGGGCTGGTCCCTCGCGGATGGCGAGGCGACTGCGGTATTCCCTCCCGATTCGATCTTGCCTCCGGGCGGGCATCTCCTGATTGCGCGGAACGCGACGAGCTACGCGGAGGATGCACTCGCGGCCGCGGACTTCGCGTTCGAGGACGGCGCATCTCGGCGGATGGAGGGCGGCGTCCTCCGGCTCGCCGATGCCGGAGACGAGGTCCGCCTCGTGGACCCATCCGAGCGGATCGTTGACGCGTACGTGTGGGGCGATTCCTCGGATGCGAGCACGGGATGGCTCGGGCGTCCCGCGGAAGCGACGGGGCGCGGAGAGATCGCCGTGCGCTCCCGGACCGAACTCGGTGAATGGATCGATTCCGATGGCGCGGCCGATTGGGAAGGCCTCCGCCGGCACCGACTCGGTCAGTCGACTTTGCCGCCCTTGGAATTCCAGGTCGGTGGAGGGTTCGCACCGGTCCTATCGCCGGACGCCGGAGACGGCCCGCTGCGTTCGTTCGTCGAATCGGCGCGAGGAACGCTCGACATCGCGGTCTACACGTTCACGAGTGCGCGGATCGCATCGACCGTCGCGAGCCTCGAGGGCCGGGGCGTTCGGGTCCGGGTGCTCCTCGACGGCTCGCCGGTTGGAGGCGTGGAACCGGAAGAAGACCGCGTGGTCCGCGGGCTCCTCGACGCCGGGGCGGACGTCCGATGGTTGGCGGGCGCGGGCGACACCGTGAAGCGGTACCGGTACCTTCATGCGAAATACGCAATCATCGATCATAGGGCCGCCTGGATCGGGTCAGAGAACTTTGGGGATGCGGGCTTTCCTCCGGAGGCCCAGGAGGGGAATCGAGGGTGGTCCGTCGTCGTCGCAGACGTCGCCCTCGCGGCGGCCCTGACGAACGTGTTCGAGGCCGATTTCAACCCTTCGCGACGGGATTCGATCGCGGCCATGCCCGAAAGCGGCGACCCCCTCCCGCCACCGCAGCCAAGCCCTCCGTGGACCTCCTCCGCCGCGTCGACGAGTCGCCGGGCGAGGCTCGTGATCGCTCCCGACACCTCGCTCGACCCGGGCGGCCTCCTGGAGGTCCTCGCCTCCGCGTCGGATCACATCTGGATCGAGGCGTTCTACGTCGACGAGACGTGGCGGGACCATCCGAATCCCTTCCTCGGGGCCGCCTTCGACGCGGCTCGCCGCGGGGTCTCCGTGCGTCTCCTCCTGGACGGCAGCTGGTCCTCGGTCGGGGACGATTCGGCGGGGAACGACGCGATCGTGGAAAGACTCAACCGCCGTGCGCGGAACGAGAGCCTCGATTTCGCCGCACGACTATTGGAGCCCCACGGGCGAATCGAGCGACTCCACAACAAGGGCGTCGTCGTCGACGGCCGCACGGTCCTCGTCTCGAGCATGAACTGGGCGCTCGGGTCCGCGACCGAGAACCGCGAGATCGGGATCATCCTGGACGACCCCGACATGGCGGGCTTCTTCGAAGCCGCGTTCGCCGCCGACTGGGACGGTCGGCCGACGTCCGGGGTCGACGCGTGGCGGCTCGAAGACCCGGTCGTCCTCGTGGGCGTCTACGCGTTCGTCGGGATCGCCTCGGCGGTTTCGCTGCGCAAATTGAGAGTCGGGGCCAAAGGAATAAAGCCCCGCGCGGGGCTGCGACGGCGTGGCGCCTTCGGAGCTCATCTCCGCGGCCGACGTGGAGAAGTTCGGCTACTGCCCTCTGAGCTGGTGGCTCAGTCGCGGGCTCGCTCCGGAGGAAGGCGCCGAGCTCGTCGAGGGCGAGAAGAAGCACGAGGCCGCGTCCGCGGACCTGAAGGGGATTGAGACCCACGAGGCCCGCGCCCGCGAGGCGGAGTCCGGCGTCATGTACTTCGCGATCGCGGCATCGATCGTCGCGATCGTGGGCGTGGGGTTCCTCACGTCCGCCATCTTGCAGATCGCGCAGATCCTCGCTGCGATCGCTTTGATCTGGCTCCTCGCGGCCGTGTACTTCCTGTACCGTGCGGAGACGCTCGCGACGCCGGAGGAGAAGCTGCTCTCCGAGCGGGTCATCCTGGGATTCGCGATGGCCGCGGCGGTGATCGCGACGGCGGCCGTCTCGTTGCCGGGGATCGCGAACCAGGCGCTCGCCCAAGGCTTCGAGGCGCTCGCGCTCACGTGGCTCATCGGCGCCTCGTTCTTCCTCTACCGTTCGATCGGCGCGCTCGGCATCGCGCTGGCGACACGCCAGCGATACCACGTGAAAGGCGACCTCGTGTACATCGACTCCGCGGCGGAGAAGCCGAAGCTGTTCGTCTCGAAGCGGCACGGTCTCTCCGGCCGGCCCGACGCGGTCGTCATGGACGGGGAACACCACATCCCGGTCGAGATCAAGACGGGCCGCGTGCCTCGGGGGCCCCTGTTCTCGCACATCCTCCAGGTCGTCGCGTACTGCGTACTCCTCGAGGAGGAGTACGGCAAGGCGCCTCCCTATGGCGTGATCCGGTACGGCGAGACGAACTACGAGATCGAGTACAACGACGACCAGAAGAAGCTCCTCCTGCAGAAGCTCGCGGAGATGCGCGCGTCGATCGCGAAGGGCGAGGCCCATCGCAACCACACCCGACCGGGGAAGTGCGTCCACTGCTCCCGGCGGGGCGTGTGCCCGGAGCGGCTCGCCTAGGGCCCCTTCTTCTTGTCGCCGAGCGTCACCCCGAGACGTTCCGCGATCTGCTCGATCTGGTGCCGAAGTTCCCCGACCTCCCGGCGCATGTGGAGCATCTCCTGCTCGAACGGGGTGAAGCTTTGTGTGGACAGGATTCGATGGGATACGAGCATCCCGATGAAGACCGCCCCGACGATCGAGAGGATCGAGATTGCCGCGACCGCGAGCAAGAACGTGAAGAGCGATGTGCTCGGGTCGCTCGGGTTGATCAGCCCCGTGAGGACCCCGAGCTCGATCGCGACCAGCACGCTCACGATGAGGATCCACAGGAGGGTCGACCGCGAAAGCCTCACGGGAGCGTCCCCCGCAGCGGGATGCCCCAACGGAAGTCGTCCGGCGGGTACCGTCGGATCACCGTGTTCACGTTGTCCTTCTCGTACGGGAATGTGAACAACATGAAGGTCCGGTTATCGAGATCTTTCTCCGCGCGAACCGTCACATTGTACTCAAAGTAGTTCCCGACGTGGTCGACGAAATACGCGTCCACCGTGAAGGAGGCGTTCGCAGGCACCCAACGATGGATGCCATACGAGTCCATCTCCTCGATCGATCCGTTGACCGCCGCCGAGGACTCGTTGAACGTCAAGCGGATCAGGTCATACTGGTACGCCTGGAGCGCCCAGCTGGCGTAGACCACGAAAGACGACTCGTTCCGCGACATCCCGATGATCAGGACCGGGAGGGATGCGAACCCCGGCGTCGGCCGCCCCAGCAACGCCGGCGTGACGACGATCAACGAAGCCAGGAGCAAGACCGACAGGACCATCGCGGTGCGGACCCACACCTCCCGCTCCACGTCGCGGCCAATAGAGAGAAATGATAATAAACGTTCGGCGCGGGGCGGCTCTCGGCTAGGCCTCGTCCGGACCGAAGTGCAAGAGCGACGCGACGCCAAACAGACAGGCGCTCACGACAGCCGCGAGGAAGTTCGTGGCCGCACCGTCGGCCGTGCCGAAGGCGAGGTATCCGACCGCCGAATTGGTGAACGACGCGGCGCTGAACAGTCCGCTCGACAGCCAGAGGAACTTTCGCAGGCGCGCATTGAACGTGAGCGGCGGCTGCTCGACGTCGTGCGCCGGAGGAGAGGAGAACTTATGAAGCCACCCGAGGAGCGAGCGAATGCGGACGAGGACCGCCGCATCGGAGGGACGCAAGACGTCGGCGGCGGGCGGGGACTCCGTGGTCGTCGCCACGGACCGGACCGACGGGGGCCGGGGGCCATGTACGTGCCGAGGCGGTTATCGCCGTTGAATATCACGCCTCGCCCGCGGAGAGCCCTGGATTGGGGAGCGGAGCCAGAAAGTCCCGCCGGCCAGAATCATCGATGACTCGCTCGGCGAGCGCGCCGCGAGCGATGACCGCCTCACGACGGAAAGAAAATGGGTGGCTTTCGCGGCCACCCAGTTGGGGGGGAGGTAATCGTGACGAATCCCGACCGGACCCGCGACCCCTCCGGCGGCATCCCGTCCCTTCGTTCGCTATTTTTGCATGTACTCCCGCTTGAACGCCTCGGCCTCGGCCAAGGTTCGCTCCGCGTCCTGCATCTTCTTGAGCTTCTCAGTGACCAGCTCGACGCGGCCGTAGACGAAATCGCGGATCGCCGCGCGCACGGCCTCCGAACGGCTCGGGAAGTCGTCGACCTGCACGAGGAAGTCGAGCGCCTTCAGGTACCGCGCGGGCAGGCGCAGTGTGATCTTCTCCGTGTCCGCATCCCGCATCTCGATCGCCCGACCGCGTATGTCAAACCGACCTCGTTTGACTGACGCTTGTCGGGCGGCAATGTTTCCTCGCTATATAACGATTGCTGGCCCGGTCTCAGAGGAAGGAACTCCGGTTCGTGTGGAAGGTACACCCTCATCCGTCGTGTGGGCTCCCCGCCATCGCAAAGCAGCGAATCTCTTTATCGGTTGGACGGACCTCCGTCGCCGCGATGGTCGCGCCGCCGACGCAGGCGTTCCTGCTTCCGGGACCGGTGAAGATGCATCCCCGGGTCATCGAGGCGATGGCGGTCCCCGCGATGAACCATCGCGGCCCGGAATTCAAGGAGGCCCTCGCCGAGATCCGGACGCTCACGCAGTACGCCTTCGGCACGCACGGCCCGGTGGCGGTCCTCTCCGGATCCGGGACGGCGGGACTCGAGGCCGCCGTGTCCGGCCTCCTGCAGAAGGACGACCGCGTGCTGAACCTCGTGAACGGGAAGTTCAGTGAGCGGGTCCACGAGCTGTGCCAGGTCTTCGCGACGCCGACGGCCCTGACGTTCGACTGGGGCACGGCCCTCGATCCGGCCACGGTCGCCGCGGCCCTGGATTCGCGGCAGTATCGGGCTGTCACCTTGTGCTGGAACGAGACCTCCACCGGGCTCACCAATCCGATAGCAGAGATTGCGAAAGTCGTCAAACAGCAGGACGCGCTGTTCCTCGTCGACGGGATCACGGCCGTCGGAGGGATTGAGAACCGCATGGAGGCGTGGGGCGTCGACGCCCTCGTCGTCGGGTCGCAGAAGTGCCTTGCGGCACCCGCCGGGCTCAGCGCGGTCGCGCTCTCGAACCGGGCGTACGAATCGCTTCACTCCGAGACCTCGTTCTACGTGAACCTGAAAGCGCACATCGACGCGCTGGCGAAGGAGGACACGCCGTTCACGCCCGCGGTGCCTCTGTTCCTCGCCTTCCGCGAGGCGTTGCGCCTCCTGAAGGAGGAGGGCCTCGAAGACCGCATCTCCCGGACGAGGACGCTCGCGGAGGCGGCCCGAAACGGGGTCGCTGCGCTTGGACTGGAACTCTTCCCCGACCGCCGGTTCGCGTCGAACACGGTGACCGCCATCCGCTATCCTCCCGGGATCGATGATTCGAAATTCCGGAAGATCCTCCGGGCGGACCACCGCACCATCGTCGCGGGAGGCCAAGCCCACCTCAAAGGGAAGATCTTCCGGATCGGTCACATGGGCATCTGCTCCATCGAGGACCTCCAGGAAGGGTTCCGGGCGATCGAGGCGACGCTCGCGGCGATGGGCCACCGCGTGAAGGCGGGAGCCGCCGTCGAAGCGATGTCGGGCCGCGTATGAGGCGTCCTACCGCCACGTCACCGAGACGTCGTCCGTCCGGTATCGCTGGTCCACGGTGGTCCCGCGAATCGTCATGCGGACGCCCCCGCGATGCATCTCCAGTCCGGTCCATGCGATCATCGCCCCGTTGTCGATGCACAGGTCGCCGGGAGGGACGAACATCGTCGCCGCGCGGTCGGAGGCCATCCGGCCCACCATCTCCTGCAGGCGTCGGTTGCGGGCGACGCCGCCTCCGAGGAGGACCTCCTCCTTGTCCACGTGGGCCATCGCTCGCTCCGTGACCTCCGTCAGCATCGCGAAGGCGACCTCCTGAATCGAGAATGCGAGGTCCTCGAGCGACGCGCCGTGTTTGCGCTGGGCCAGGGCTGCGGTCAGCATCCCGCTGAAGGCGACGTCCATTCCCTTCACGCTGTACGGCAGGGGAAGGAGCCGCGATCCTTCGCGCGCGAGTTTCTCGAGGATCGGGCCACCGGGAAACGCGAGCCCGCACTCGCGGGCGAACTTGTCGAGCAGATTCCCGATTCCGATGTCGAGCGTCTCCCCGAAGACCCGATAGCGGCCTCGGGCGAATGCGATCACCTGCGTGTTGCCGCCGCTCACGTAAAGGAGGACGGGATCCTTCGCGTCCGTGACCCCGCGCCCGATCTCAAGGTGAGCGACGCAGTGGTTGACGCCGAGAATCGGCACGTCGAGACAGAGCGCGAGCGCACGTGCGGCCGTCGCGACCGTCCGGAGGCACGGCCCGAGCCCAGGCCCTTGCGAGAACGCGATCAGGTCGAGGTCATGCAGCTCGATTCCCGCAACCCCCGCCGCTTTCGCGATCAGCGGGACGACGAGCTCCGCATGATGGTTCGCCGCCTCGCGCGGATGGATGCCACCCTTCTCCGGCCGGAGCATGTCGTACACGTTCGCGAGGATCCGGCAGTGCTCGTCGACGATCCCCACGCCGACCGTGTGCGCGGTCCCTTCGATGCCGAGGGCGAGCATTCAGCGCGGTAAGGGGACTCGGAGAAAAGGGTTTACGGGGCGTCGGTCGGATCGCAGGCCCCAGCTGTCGGTCCGTTTCGAGATCAAGGGGTGGGCGGCCTCTTGCGGATCCGTTGCGCCGCAAGGACGATGACTGCCCCCGCCACCGCGCCACCGAGCACGCCGAGCCCGATCCAAGTCCACGGCGCCGCCGAACCCACACCCGGAACGGTGACGGAGAATCGCGTCGTGGTCGCGTGGCCGCCGGAGTCCGTGACGATGAGCGTGATGAGATACGTCCCGGGAGATGCGTAGGCATGGGTCGGGCTCGCCTCGGCGCTCGTCATCCCGTCTCCGAAGTCCCACCGGTACGTGTATGGAGGTGACCCGCCGGACACCGTCGACGAGAACTGGAGGGTGCCCGGTCCGACTGCGGCAACCGGCTCCACGATCGGCACGACGGACAGGTTCACGAGCGCCCGGGACACGTTGCCGTAGAGCGCGTTCGAGAGCGTGTCCTGATGAAAGTCGACGCCGCCGCTATCGGCTACGATGAGCCAAACCGTGAAGTTCCCGCTCGTGAGGTAGATGTGCACGGGGTTTGCATCGGGACTCTGCGCGCCGTCGCCGAGGGTCCAGTGATATTCGTACGGCGGCGTCCCTCCGCTCACCTGACTCGAGAAGGCGACCGTCAGGGGCAGCGTGCCTTCCGTCGGTGTCGCCGAGATCGATGCCTCGACCGTCGGAGGCCGCGGTGGGGGCGGGTTCGTCACCGTGATCGGATACGATTGGTTGCCGGTGAGGCCTCCGGTGTCGCGGGCCTCGAGCAGGACCCAGTACGTTCCGGGCGAATCGAAGGTGTGCGTCGCGTTCTTCTCCGTGGACCAGGGCGTGTCCCACGTGCCGTCGCTCTCCCAGTCCCAATGGACTTCGAGGGCCGTCACCGGGTCCTCTTGGTCGAAGACTTTCGCCCAGAAACGGAAGAGCGTGGTGGTGTTTCCGCCCGCCGGGGAGTAGCTGTAATTGGCGTATGGGGCGTGTTCGCGAGCGGTCGAGGTGGCGCACTCGCCACCCCGGGATGCGAAACGGTCGACGACGGGAAACCCGTCGGTAGGGTCATCATCACGAGAATGCTGAAGGCGGCGAGCCAAACCCCGGGAAGCGAGCGACTCCGAGTCATGGTCCCCTCCTGGAGGACCTAGGACGGCCAGCCGGAAAGCCTTTTCGCGAGGACAACAACGAAATTGGATGACCGCTTGTCTCGTGTCGATGGCAACCGGCGGTCGCGGTCCCCTGCTCTACGCGTATCGCCCGATCCCCGCCAATCCGATGACGGTCGCGCTGATGCTCCTCGTCCTCGTGGTGACGTTCGTCCTCGGCCCGATCGCCGCCGGCCCGGAGGGCCTGTGGCCGCTGGGAGGATTCTGTTTCCTGCCCCTCGCCATCGTCCTCCTCGCGATGGCGGTCTTCAAGCCGAGCCCGACGTTTGTCTTCGAGAACGGAATCGAGATCTCCGTTCCCCTGTGGCGGCGGATCCTTGGCGAGCGACGATACTTCGCGTGGTCCGAGGTCCGCGACGTCTATCCGCGAAGCTACGAGGTCGCAGGGTCATTCCTCTCGCCTTTCGCATCGTCCGCGGGGACGCTCGTCCACACGGGAATCGGCATCGAGACGAAGGCAGGGCATCAACTCGTGATCCGGTTCACGCCCGGCTCGATCCAAGCGTTCCGCGCGGACTCGCGGGGGTACGTCGAGGCGATGACTGCAATCCGCGACCGGTTCGCGCGTCACGGAGACCGCATGGTCACGACCGCAAGCGCGCTCTCCGACGACGAGGTCCTGGCAATGCAGGCGCGCGCCCGCGAGCCGCTCGTATCGATCGTCGGCGTGTTCTTAGCGTTCTTCCTCCCGCCCGCCATTGTCGCGGCGGTCCTGCTAATCGCGAGCGCCGCTCGCGTCGCGTTGACGCCCGTCGTCTTGGCGGCATCAATCGTCGTGGCCCTTTTCCCCCCGGCCGCCTCGATGACCCGGACCCTCCGTCAGAGCGAGCGCCGGAACGACGTCCTCTCGGAGCTGGCGAAATATCAGGAACATCTCCGGGAGGCAGGAGCCCCCACTCACTCGGACGGAACCGTCCCGGAAGTTAACCCCAAACAGGGTTAACGCGCCTCGTTCACAGACCCGTCTGCTGGCGTCCCTCGGAAGCCGCGCGCTCCCCCGCCGTCACGAGCCGCACGCGGTGCGGATCCCGCACATCGTACTCACGGCCCCGCCACCGGACCGTGTCAGGATGCCGCGTCCGAACGAGTCCCCACGCCATGACCCAAGGGACCGCCAGGGCGGCAAGGGCCGACCGCCAGCCCGGGACGCTCCATGCGGCAACGATTTCCGGAGCAGCCGAGAACAGGGCGCCACGGCGAAGGGACGCCTTGGCAATGCCGGCCGGCAATGGCGAGAGGAACAAGATTGCGGGCACGAGATACGGCGGTCCCCACATGGCGGCGAGCACGAACGACACCGCGCCGAACGCGATTAATCCGAGGAAGACCGCGAATGCCGCGACGGCGAAGCGGCGAACGATCGGCAGGTACAGCGTCGCCATCGTGATCTGCCGCTCGATCCATTCGAGGCACGTGGCGCGGGTCGCGCCCTCGAACGTGGCGACGAGGGCCGTCGGGACATAGGCGATCTGGAGGCCGGCCTCTCGCACCGCCTGCGTCAGCACGAGGTCGTCGCTCAGGAC
>DASPXQ010000089.1:0-6114 GCA_035637195.1 Thermoplasmata archaeon
TCCCCGAGTCCGATCATCGCCACGCCGCCACCTTTCATGATCGTCTTGATGTCGTTGAAGTCCAGGTTCACGAGCCCCGGTTTCGTGATCACTTCGGTAATCCCCTTGATCGCCCGCATCAGCACGTCGTCGGCGACCTTGAACGCCGCGTTCAGGGCCAGACGCGGCACGAGTTCAAGGAGTTTATCATTCGGGATCACGACGACCGTGTCCGCGAAGCTGCGGAGCTTCTCCAAGCCGAATTCCGCGTTCTCCGCACGGATCGCCCCCTCCGCGCGGAACGGGAAGGTGCAGATCGCAATCGTAAGGGCGCCCGCCTCCTTCGCGAGTTGCGCGACGACGGGTGCGCCGCCCGTCCCAGTGCCGCCGCCGAGGCCGCACGTGATGAAGATCATGTCCGCGCCATGCACGACCGAGCGGATCTCGTCGGCGGCTTCCCGCGCGGACTCCTCGCCGACCTGCGGCAGGGCACCTGCGCCCAACCCGCGGGTCACCCGGCGTCCCAAGAGGAGCTTGTGCGGCGACCGGATCGTCAAGAGATGCTGGGCGTCCGTGTTCGCCGCATAGAGTTCCGCGCCAATGATGCCGGCGTCCACGAGCCGATCGATCGTGTTGCAGCCCCCGCCACCGATGCCGAAGATCTTGATGTTCGTGCGAAGGCTCGCGAGGATCCGCTCGAGTTCGGCATCCTCGGCACCTGCGCCGATCAACTGGGTCGGGGAGTCGGGTACCCGGGGCTCTGCGTCGGAGCGGGTGACGATTTCCTTGATGATCGAGTCCATGGGACGCCCTCCGGGACCAGCCTCCCGGCTGGGGAGTAATTTCGCTTCTCGCGTAAGAGCGTGCCGGTTATAAGCATTGCGAACTGCGTCGCGGCTCCGGGCTGAGCACGGGTGTGACGGCGATCGCAGCGTCTCGCCTAGCGAATCACATCGATGCCGACGCGGGCCCGCTCCTCGGCCGGATCGCGGCGCCCGACGATCTGCTTCGACTTCACGCCCGTCGCGACGAGCATCACGCGAAGGGTGTGCTCCAGAGACGGGTCCACGGTCGCACCCCAAATGATCCGTGCGGTCGGAGAGACCTTCGACTGGACGACCTCCGCAACGCGCTCCGCCTCGGAAATCGTCATGTCGTTTCCGCCGGTCACATTGATCAGGACGCCGTGAGCCGTCGAGACGTCCACTTCGAGCAGGGGCGAGTTAATCGCTTCCTCGATGGCCTCGACCGCCCGGTTGTCGCCGACCGCCTGGCTCTCGCCCAGCCCGATCATCGCCACGCCGCCTCCTTTCATGATCGTCTTGACGTCGTTGAAGTCCAGGTTCACGAGGCCCGGTTTCGTGATGATCTCCGTGAGCCCCTTGATCGACCGCATCAGGACCTCGTCGGCAAACTTGAACGCGAGGTTCAGGCTCTGCCTCGGAACGAGATCGAGGAGCTTGTCGTTCGGGATCGTGATGACGGTGTCCGCCGCGTCCCGCAGTCGCTCCAATCCCCACTCGGCGCTCTCCATCCGGAGCTTGCCCTCGCCTCGGAACGGAAGGGTGACGACCGCGATCGTGAGCGCGCCCATCTCCTTCGCCAGCCGCGCGACGTAGCCACAGCTGCCGGTCCCCGTGCCGCCGCCTAGGCCGCACGTCACGAAGACGATGTCCGAGCCTTGCACGATTCCCCGCAGCTCTTCCTCGGCCTCGCGGGCGGCCTCTTCACCGATCTGCGGCAGCGCGCCGGCCCCGAGGCCTTTCGTGATCCGCCGACCCAGGAGGACCTTCTTCGGGGACGCGATGTGCAGCAGATGCTGGGCGTCCGTGTTGCAGGCGAACAGCTCCGCGCCGACGATGCCTTCGCTGTACACCCGCGAGATCGTGTTGCAGCCGCCACCCCCGAGCCCGATGATCTTGATGTTCGTCCGCATCTTGCTGAGCATCTCTTCGAGCTCGGCGTCGACGCGACTGTCCTCGAACGCGGGTGCGCTCCCTTCCCGGGCGAGCACGTCCTCTAGCATGGAGTTCATTCCTTCACCTGCAGCGCCTGCGAGTTCATCCCATCCCGCAAGATGGGCTCGTATCCGAGGGACGCTATTTAAAAGTTGTCGGACGAGCGTCTGCCGCATTGACAAAACGCGATCGAAGTCGGCGAGTGTGCCTCACGCGAAGAGAGAAGACGCGGCCGCCTTGCGAACGGCAGCGGTCGCCGCGGCGGGTGCCGCGACCATCACGACCCAATCTACGACTTGCCGGATTTGGAGCGCGCGCCCCAGGGGACTCACCTTGGAAAAGGCTCGGGCCGAATCCCCGTCCAGGATCGGGACCTCCGTCTTCGCGATGCGAGGTTCGCTCAGCAGCAGCTCCGGCAGCGGCACGTCGATGATCACCTGTCCCGGCTTGAGTCCCGCGCGCCTCCCGATCCGGTCCTCGACGCGGCGGCGCTCCGCGGCGTCTTTGAAGGACGAGAGCGCTTCGCGCGCGGCGTCCGTCAGTTCGTCGCGGTCGTACGAGACGACGCGCTTGTACAGCTTCCGGTATTTCAGCCGCAACGCGATCTCTCGCTGAAGAGGCCCCTGGTGCGCCAGCCAGCCCAAGAGTTCGTGGTCGACCATCTTCTGGAGCTCCCCGATCGGGGCCTCGGAGCGCTCGACCGCCCGCGCGAGCATCTGCTCCGCAATCCGGACGGTCTTATGGAAGTACACCGACGAGTACATGAGGCCGCGAGCGACGAGCATCCCCTCGAGCGCCGGCAGGCCCTTTCGGTCCAAGGCGATCTCGCCGTCGTGTCGACGGAGGGTCTGCAGCAGCCGGGAGAAGTCGATCATCCCGTGGGCCGCTCCGGTGTAGTGTGCGTCCCGCATCAGGTAGTCGATCTGGTCTGAGTCCATCGGGCTGTGGATGATCTGCGCGAGGTATCGGGACGACTCGCGTCGGCTGCCGGGCACCAACCGCGCGAATCCCCGTTCTGCCGGGCCGCGGATCAAGGCGGCGACCGCGTCGGGATCGACGCCGTGCTTCCCGAGGACCTGGTGGATCCGGAGGACGTCGGGGAACGCCTTCCGGTCCTCGGGCGCGACGTTGTCGTCCTGGCCCGTGATGATCCGCTGCGTCAGGTGCATGTGGTCCACGGAGAGCTCGCGGCTAAGGACATGTTCGAGCGTGTGTGAGAACGGCCCATGGCCGACATCATGCAAGAGGCCCGCGGCCTGCACGAGCTTCCGCTCGTCGTCCGAGAGCTCGAGCGCCCTCGCCATCTCCCCCGCGACGTGGCCCACGCCGAGGCAGTGCTCGACACGCGAGTGGTTCGCCCCCGGGAAGACGAGGTACGTGAGGCCGAGCTGGCGGATCGAGTTGAGACGCTGGAGCTCGAGCGTCTCGAGCAAGTCGAGCGTCAGTGGTTCGAGGCGGATCGTCCCGTGCACGGTGTCGGTGATCGTCTTGAGTTCCGCCATCGGCGGTGCGACGTCCGGGAGCGGATAAATAGCTTCGTCCCGACCGTTTGATGAAACACCTGTCGGTGCGCCCGGCTTCGCAGACCGTCGGGGGTTACCCGATCCGGATCGTGACGCCGGCGGTCTGGTTCGTGGTCGTGTTCAGGACCGCATCTCGGTACGTCACCGTCAGTCGAACGAGGAACGTTCCCGCTCGGCCGAAAGCGTGTGTGGTGTTGCCGACGAGCTCGGTCGTGCCGGTCGTGTTCGCGCTCCCGTCCCCCCAGACATACTGGAACCGGTCGAAGAGGGTCACGTTCTGCCACGCCACATCCCGGGTATAGGTTCCTCCTTCCGAATGATTGGTGATATTGTTCCACGAGAACGTGTAGGCCCAGGACCGATTGCCAAAGAACGCGATTGGGACACCCGGCGCAGCGATCCAGCGGTCGACGTCGAGGACCGCGGCGACAGCGCCGGCGGTGCACGTGGCGGGGGATGAGCACGACGTCCGCGGGGTGACGCCAGACCCAACCCCGAACCGGAGGAGATTCCCCTCGCTGGTCGCTACGCCGCCCTTCCCGTCGCTCACGGTCACGTAGGCGGTGAAGAGCCCCGGGATGGCGTATGCGTGCGGGGACTCCGCCCCCGTCCCAAAGGATCCGTCCCCGAAGTCCCATACGAACGACAGGTCGTCTCCATCCAGGTCCGTCGCCGCGGCGGTGAACGTGACCGAGTTGCCGACGACCGGCACGACGGGGCTCCACGTCGTCTGCACGATGGTCGGCGATCGATTCGGACGGCGGATGAGAAGCGCGGCCGCCGCAACGATCAG
Source organism: Thermoplasmata archaeon (assembly GCA_035637195.1). Lineage (GTDB taxonomy): Archaea > Thermoplasmatota > Thermoplasmata > RBG-16-68-12 > RBG-16-68-12 > RBG-16-68-12. The sequence continues at coordinate 4,254 of DASPXQ010000089.1, forward strand.
CAGGACCACGAGCACGATTGCGGCGATCTTGCCCCATGGCCTTCGCGTCACTTCGGCTTCGATGTCCGGTCGATCCGGCGCGGCCGGACCCCCGTCCGCTTTCGGTGGGCCCTGGATGACCTCCCCTCCTCGCAGGGGGCGCCTGAGGACGAGAAGGTGCGCTTGACTAATAGATTTTTGAAACGAGGTTCGGACATCGAGCCATCCGGAGTCGGGAGGACCGGCAAAGTTTCAATTACGTCACCCTGGATGTGCGGTCTTGCGCCGGGGTGACAGAGCGGCTAATGTGACCGACTGCAGATCGGTTTCCTGGGGGTTCGACTCCCTCCCCCGGCATGACAGGACGCCTCCCGCGCGCATGTTCTTATAACGTCCCACCTTTGGTGCGGGGGGACGCCCGCCGTGCGGTACTTCAACACGATCCTCGAGACGATCGGCAACACGCCGCTGGTCAAGCTCCCCCGGATCATGGCCGACGTGCCCTGCCTCGCCCTCGCCAAACTCGAGATGATGAACCCGGGCGGTAGCGTGAAGGACCGGATCGGCGAGGCGATGATCGAGGACGCGGAGAAGAAAGGGCTTCTCAAACCCGGCGGCACGATCATCGAGCCCACGAGCGGGAACACGGGCCTCGGGCTCGCGATGGTCGCGGCGATCCGCGGCTACCGCACCGTCTTCACGATGCCGGACAAGATGAGCCGCGAGAAAATCGACCTCCTCAAGTCGCTCGGCGCGCGCGTCGTCGTCACGCCGACCGCCGTGCCGCCGGACCACCCGGAGTCGTACTACAAGGTCGCGGAGCGGATCCACCGCGAGACGCCGAACTCGATCCTGCCGAACCAGTACGCCAACCAAGCGAACCCTCAAGCGCACTATGCGACGACGGGCCCTGAAATCTGGCGGGACACGGACGGCAAGGTGACGCACTTCGTGTGCGGCATGGGCACGGGCGGGACGATCAGCGGCGTCGGGAAGTATCTGAAGGACAAGGATCCCCGCGTTCGCGTGATCGGCGTCGACCCGCTCGGCTCGATTCTGAAGGACTATTTCTATAAGAAGGAGATAATTAAAGCGCATACATATAAAATCGAGGGCATCGGCGAGGACTTCGTCCCGGAGTCCACCTGGTTCGACGTGATCGACGACATCGTGAAGGTCGGCGACAAGGAGGCGTACCTCATGACCCGCCGGCTCGCACGGGAGGAAGGCATCCTCGCAGGCAGCTCGAGCGGGGCCGCCGTCGTCGCGGCGCGGCGTATCGCGGAGACGCTCGGGAAGGGCGACGTCCTCGTCGTCCTGCTGCCGGACACGGGAGAGCGGTATCTCTCGAAGGCCCACAACGAGGAGTGGCTCAAGGAGCAGGGGTACCTCGAGGAGCCCGTCGCGCCGCTCATGACGATCCTTCGCGCGAAGGAACGGACGATTCCCGGCGTGATCACGATCGACGTCGCGGCGAAGGTCCGCGAGGCGGCCGACATGATGCGGCAGTACAACGTGTCGCAGCTCCCCGTGATCGATACGGGCATCATGGTCGGGAGCCTGCGTGAGGAGATCCTCATGAAGGCGCTCCTCGAGAATCCGAAGATGTACGACGACTACGTCGCGAAGGTGATGGAGAAACCATTCCCAATCGTCGAGCCGGGGGCGGACCTGGATCAAGTGTACAAGCTCCTGATGCGCGGGAACCCCGCGGTCGTCATCGGGAAGGAGAATCGGTTCGAGGGAATCATCACCCGCATCGACGTCATCGAGTACTTGGCCGGCCGAGGGTAGCAAGGTCTTTACCCTCGGGGCGCGACTCCGCCCCCGGCGATCGAATGCGTTTTGCCACGAAAGCAATCCATGCGGGCCAAGAGCCGGA
>DASPXQ010000090.1:0-4699 GCA_035637195.1 Thermoplasmata archaeon
AATCCGGACGTCTGCATCCCGGCCCCGCCAACCCATTCGTGACGTTAACCGGGAGGAAGGCGTCACGCCAACGGGAGTGACGTTTAGAGAGACTCGGGGGCGACGATCTGCACAGATTGCCCGCTATGAAAGGTTCCTCGCCCGCTGCTCTAGATCGTTGAGCTCTCGGGTCACGCCGTGGCGCCGCGCGAAGTCCCTCATGGCCCGGAAGTTGAGCTTCTTCTTCTGTCGAACGTAAATGCCCAAGGCATCCTCAAGATCTTGGTCGCTCCCCCATCGGAGCTTGATGACAATTGTCTGTTCCGGCGCGGCCAAGGGAAGTCGACGATGGCGCCAGACAATTCGTCGCTTCCCCTTGAGTGTCTCCCGGTGCGCTGCCGTGGATGCCGGCACGAGGTCGATTCGATAGGTGGATCGGGTGTCGTGGATCGTCACATGGCCCCCTTCGACCAAGGCGTCGTGGAGGTCCTGGCCGGAGGCGAAGAACCCGAACCGCTGGAATCCCGCAACGATCTTTGGGATCTGCCGCGCCTCGATGACCGCGATGACGTCGACATCCGTCGTCGTCCGAGGAATGCCGAACGCCAGGACCGTAACGCCTCCGACGAAGACATGCTCCACCCGGTTCGTGCGCAGTACGTCTTCGGCGATCCTAAGTACGTCGTCGAGGCTTCGCTGTTTCGCCGGCATGGCTCAGGCTCCTTCCGGATTCGATGAGCTCGAACCCCATGTCCAAGGTCTCCCTCGGAGAGAAGCGGCGTGCTCGGATTGCCGAATGGACAAGGCTGCGGAGCCGTCCTTCCTTCCGGCGTCGCCGCTCCCGGGTTCTCTCCATGTCAGCGGGAGCCGTCATGCCATATTAGATGATTCGTCCGTGAGGGATGAAACTATTCTCCGGAACACCGGCGGGAACCCCGGTGGAACGACGAGGGAGGCAATCTGCACACATCGTCATCGCGTTGCGGGATTCCCGGCTGCTGACGTCGTTACGCTATTCTCGCCTTTGACTTATCTCGCCTCGAGGTGGGAAGGGGACGGACCCTCCTCCCATTGGGCCGGGCACGCACGGGAACCTCTCGCAGATCGTCCGCCTTGAAACCGGACAGTTCGTTCTCCGGAATGCCCATGCGCTTCCGCGTCGCGCCAATCCCCCCGTTTCCGAGTGACGCAAATCGATACGATGTCGCTCCTCCGGACGCCTTCCGTCGGACGATCTCCGCCACGCCATTCTCGACCAGGTACCGCAGCACGAGCCGGCGGGCTGCCTTCGACACCTCCGGGAACCGGCCGGAGGCCAGCTTGGACAGCTCATACGTCGAGACTTCTTGCCCCGCGAGGTCCCGCGCGAATTCGAAGGCGTCGTACGCCTCATACGGATAGAAAAGAGGTGACCGATTCGGCAAGGGCGGCCCATCGGCCCCCATCACGGAGGCATCTGCCGCGTCGATCCTTCGACGGAGTTCGGCGAATTTTCTCACTCTCGGATCCCGGCGGAGGACTTCCAGCTCCGCTGTCCACACTTCCACTCGAGACCGGAGAACCGCTTCCAGGTCCTCCGGCAAACTGGGGGCCATCTCCCATCCTCGGGCCAGCGGCATGGCACAGTGGATATATAATAGTGTCTGGTCAATATGTGATATCTCCCGACGTGCGAATTTTGAAGAGTTCGACTACAAAGATTCATCTACCATGGATTTATCCCCGGCCCCGCGGTGGTTCTTTGTATCGGGTCGTCACCGTGTTTGGCAAGAAGGAGTTTGCGACAATACGACTCTATTGCAGGCGCAAACGGCTCAGCCTCTATGCCCTGGCGAAGGCGGCAATTCGGGAATACGTGGAGCACCACCCGTGATGCTCGCTTTCCTGGAGATGCATGCGATCCGATCTCCAGAATGAGGCAGTGGAACCACGAGAAGCCTCACGAGCTTCTGCCGCAAGGTCGTCCTTAGAGCTGTGCCCAACCAACAAATACGTGCATATCCAATATGTCATATTGACCGATGCATAGATTCATCCGCCCCCACGATATCTCGGAGTGTGGAGGAGGATCGTTCTTGTATCGGATCGTCACTGTCTTTGGGCAGAAAGAGTTCGCGTCCTTAAAGGCCTTTTGCAAACGCGAGCGGCTTAGCCTGTACGCCCTCGCAAAGACATCGATTCGCGAGTACGTTCGGCGCCACGCGTGACAATGGTCGCGATTCGGTGGTTCGTCTCCGATTCGTAACCGCGGAACGCTAATCCGGACGTCTGCGTCCGGGCCCCGCCAACCCATCGTGACGTTAACCGAGAGGAAGGGCGTCACGCCAATGGGAGTGACGTTTAGAGAGACTCGGGGGCGACGATCTGCCACGACTGTCGCTCAGAATAGGATTCCAGAGAGAAGTAGGATTTCCTCATCCCATAGGAACATTTATTTGATAGGAGGCTCTTAGTCAGAGCATGGAGCGTGCGCGAAAGGTCATCAAGGTTACCCGAAGGGGGCAGACGACGATCCCCGTCGAGTTCCGAAGACGTCACCGCATTAAGGAGGGCAGTCGGCTGGAGGTCGAGGATCGGGGCGATTCGTTACTCATCCGGCCCGTGCCAAGCCTCGAAGACCTTGGCGGTTCCCTCTCGAAGATAACGACCCTGGAGCGTCTGTTGAAGGTTCTCGAGGAGTCTCGGGAGGACGAAGATTGAAGGAAATCTTGGACTCGAAATTCCTGCTCACCCACTACGGAGCCAAGGATGAGGATGTTATTTCCCGGACTCGAACGAAGCTCGCCGACCTCCGCAAGGAACGGCGGGGAGTTCTTCCTTCCATCGTGATTGCAGAGGTGGCGAACGCCATCTGTCAGGAGGCGGGCCGTGCTGAGGCGCTAGCCAAGCTCAGGGCCCTTGAGCACGCTGGCTTGGAAGTGGTGCAACTCGACCCTGAGTTGGCACGCGAGGCCGGCTTCCTGCAATGCATGCATCGGGATCTACCCATGGCGGACTGCGTGATTGCCGCCACGGCGCTTCGCCTCCGGGGTCGCGTTGTCTCGGACGATCCCCACTTCTCGAAAATCAGGGGCCTCCGTACGACATGGATTTGAGACACGACTCGCGGCTTTACGGGCGCTGGTGCATCCTGCTAACAGGCAGGGTGCATTCGGAAGGTGCACCATCGGCATGTGCCCTTATGCCGAAGCCGAGTAGAAAGCAAGGGCGCAGTTTTCCGGGGCTCGGAGCTCCGACGCAAGGAGCGCCGCAAACCTGAGCCGACGCTCCGTAGGGGGAAGGCGCCCCGGACACGATGGCCTCGACCTCTCGATAGGCGACCGGCGGATCCGAGACATGCGGGCACCGATGCCTTTATCCTTTCCGCCGAAATCGGGCCGATCTCCCATGACGCCGCCGATACGATCGTAATGGAAGATTGGACAGTCATCTTGCGGCGGCCCGATGGGCGGCTGGAGTTCGAGCACGTCGAGGCGCAGTCGTTCGCTCTCGAACGCGACCCGCTCTCGAAGAACTCCCGGATCCGGTACTATGTCCTGCGAGACTCGAACCGCGCCGAGGTCGCACGGTTCAACGAGAAGGACGTCGTAGGCATCCGGAAGGGGCGCCACATCGACGTTTCGGCGAAGCACGACTGGGACTGGTAAACAGGCGGCCGGTCCGGGAGCGTTCGCGCGGCGGTGGCGAACCGTCGGGTGCCCTCGCCAGACCTCGGAATCCTTGGTGCGTGGCCGCCTACAGCCGGCGGATCAACCGCCGCGATTCCCGGGGGACCGAACGCTGCCTGCGCCCCGTCGGGCGGGCCGGCGGATCGACCGTCGGCAGGGTCGGCAGGAACGACGGCTTGAGCCTCGCATGGGTCGCCGCCTCGAAGCCCGAGGCAACCTTGATCAGGGTCGGCTCGCTGAACGCGGTCCCGTAGAAGCTCATCCCCACTGGCAGCCCGAACGCGTTCCCCATGGGGACGTTGATGATCGGGTACCCCGCGATCGCGGCGGGCGCCGAGGTCCCGAAGATGAAGTGGTCGCCGTTCACGAGGTCCGTCGTCCAAGCCGGAGAATCGGTCGGTGAAATGAGGGCGTCGAGAGTGTTCTCTTGGAGCACCGCGTCGATCCCGTCCGGGCCTCCGATGCGCCGGGCCTCGGGTGCGGCGGCGTCGTACGTCGGCTGATCGAAGATCTCCGCCTCGGCGAGTTCGAACCATTCCTGCCCGAACCACTTCAGCTCCTCGTCCGCGTGGGCGAGGTTGAAGGCGATCAACCCGCCGAGCGTGCGGTCGAACCCTCCCCGGTCGAGCGCGATGTCGCTCCGCGTCGCGAGGTACGCGTTCAGATCGCGCTTGAATTCGAACACCAGCACGACGAGTTCCTCGAACGCCGCGTTAATCTGGTCGATCGTCGGAATGTCCGCCGGGTCGACGATCGTCGCACCGGCGGCTTCGATCGCGGCGACGGCCGCGTCGAACGCGCGGCTTACTTCCTCCGTGAGGGAGTCCGTCACGCCGGCCCGAGGGATGCCGATACGCGCACCGTCCAGGCCGTTCGGGTCGACGAACTGCACGTAGTCGCTGTACACGGTGCCGCGGTCTCCGGTCGGCCCGGTGCTCGTCGCCGGGTCCCGGGTGTCCGGCTCGACGCTCGCGATCGCCCCGAGGACGGCCGCGGCATCGGCCACGGTCCGGCCGTGCGGGCCCACCGTGTCCTGGCTGTGGGAAATCGGC
>DASPXQ010000091.1:0-4422 GCA_035637195.1 Thermoplasmata archaeon
GACCTTGTCGACCGCATTGTGCCGGCCGACGTCCTCCCGCACGCTTCCGCGGCGGCCCGCGGCGTCGAACAGCCCGGCGCCGTGGAGGCCGCCCGTCTGCGAGAACAACGTCTGCCCGGTCCGGAGGCGCTCCGGGATCGCCGCAATCGTCTCGGCGGTGGCGAGAGGCTCGTCCTTCGGGATCGGGTGGCGGGCGGCCACGCGGACCGCCTCCAGGGACGTCTTGCCGCACACGCCGCAGCTGGACGACATGTAGAAGTGGCGGCTCAGCCGGTCCGCGTTGAACTCGACGTCGGGGCGGAGGACCGCGCTCACGATGTTGTACTCCTGCGGTACGTCGGCGTCCGTGCAGTACTCGATGCGTGCGAGGTCGCGCTTCCGTGAGACGATCCCCTCGGTCAGGAGGAACCCGGCCGCGAGCTCGAAGTCGTTTCCCGGCGTCCGCATCGTGACGGCCAGCGACGTGGAGGCGTGACTTTTTCCGCCGTGCTCCACGCGGATCTCCAACGGCTCCTCCGCCGCAAGACGGTCGCCTTCCTGGACGAGGCGCCCCGGGCTCCGCTTCCATACCTCCACGGTCGCTATCGGGCCGGGGCGGTTCACGGCGCCGCCTCGCGTCTCGAGGCCTTCGTGATGCGCACCAGGGCGTTGTAATCCGGCATCTCGCAATGGGGATCGACGACACCGCGACGGATCAGGACGTTGCCTTCCGGCCAGTAAATCTGGACGTTCCGCGGGCGGATCGGGGCGAAGCGGACGGGGCCGCGCAGCGACCCGAGCGTGTTCGTGACGAGGACCTCGTCGCCCTCCGCCACGCCGAGGCCTTTCGCGTCGTCGGCGGACATCAGGACGTCCCGTCGACCCGCGCCCAGCAGGAAGTCGACGTCGCCGTGGATCATCGAGTTGAATTGCTTCCCGCGCCGCGTGCTAAGCAGGAACCCCCCCTCCGGGATGTTCGTGTCCGGCAGCCCGACTGGCGTGAAGCGCGCCCGGCCGTCCGGCGTGGGGAAGACGCCGCCCTCGCAAAGGCGCGGGCCGCCGTACTGGAAGGCGTCGCCCTTGGATGCGAGATTCTGGATGCCGTCGTACGTCGGGATCGCCTGGGCGATCTCCCGACGGATCGCGGCGGCGTCCTTGAAATGGACGAGCCGCGTTGCGCTCGGTATGGCGCGTTCGGCGAGGTTCATGAAGATCTCCCACTCGGCGCGCGCCTCGCCGACATGCCGGCGGGGAATCTGGGGGGAGAAGTACACGCGCCGTTCCGTGGACGTCTCCGTCCCGCCGCCCCGTTGCTCGTACCGCGTCTGCGCGGGGAACAGGAGAACCTTCTCCGCCGGTTCGACGAGCATCGAGCTCGTCAGTACGAGGTCTTGGTGGATCCGGAGGGGGATGCGTCCGAGAGCCTCGCGGACGTACTCGGGTTCGGGCAGCGTCTCGAGGAAGTTGCCTCCCGCCTGATACAGGACGTCGAGGAGGCCCTCGTGCGCCGCGTCGATCATCCCGACCGCCGTCATGCCGGCCATCGTCGGCGGCCGGAAGCCCCAGATTTTCCCGAACCGGTCCGCGTTCTCGTCGTCGACCGGGAAGCCGAGGCCGTACGCGCCGGGCTGGGCACCCATCTCCGAACCGCCCTGGACGCCGCTGTGCCCCCGGATCGGCATGAGGCCGCACTTCTCCCGACCGACGATGCCCCGGACCAGGCCGAGGTTCACGATCGCCTTGACGTTGTCCACGCCGAACCGGTGGTGCGTGATCCCCATGCTCCAGACGAAGACCGCGGAGCGCGCCTCGTGGTACATCCGCGCGAAGTCGAGCATCCGCTCCCGCGAGACGCCTGCCTGGCGTTCGAGCTCCTCCCACGGCTCGGACACGAGCAGGACGCGCAGCGCGTAGAAGCCGGTCGTGTGCTTCTCGACGAACGCCTCGTCGATCCAGTTGTTCTCGAGCATGTGCTTCAGGACGCCCGTGATGAAGGCGATGTCGCCGCCCGTGTGGACCTCGAAGAATTCGTCGGCGAAGTGCGTGCCGAAGAGGGCGCTCCTCGGGACCGAAGGCACCCAGTACCGCTCGAGCCCCGGCTCCCGCATCGGGTTCACGACCGCAATCTTCGTGCCGAGCTTCTTCGCGTAGTACAGGTACTTCATCGTCACGGGCTGGTTGTTCGGGACGTCGGAGCCGAAGAAGACGATGAGGTCGGACCCGATCCAATCCTTGTACGAACAGGTCGAGGCGGCGACGCCGAGCGTGTCCTTCATCGCGGTCGTGCTGGGGGAGTGGCACGGCCGGCTCGAGTTGTCGATGTGGTTCGTGCCGATGAATCGGGCGACCTTCGAGGCGACGTAGTACGACTCGTTCGTCATGCCTCGGGAGGTGATGAAGAACCCGATCCGGTCCGGGGTCGTCGCGCGGATGCCGGTCGCCGCGAGGTCCAGCGCCTCGTCCCATTCGATCCGGCGGAAACCGGCATCGCCCCGGTCCCGCACCATTGGGTAGGCGAGGCGGCCGAGCTCCCGCAGCTCGCTCGAGGACTTCGATCCAAGGGGCTTGACGTCCTTCAGAATCTTCGTCCGAAGTCGTCCCATCGTGTTCAACGGCAGGAGGTCCAGGCGGACCGTGCAGAGGTGGATCCCCTCCATCGTGAAGTCGCGGAGGCCCGTCGTGCCGAGGGCGCAGCCGTCGCACACGCCGTTCCGGAGGATCCGCATCGTCAGCAGAGGCCGGCGCTTGTTGTTCCACGCGGATCGGAGGACTTCGCGGTAGTTGTGCGGCTTCGTGAAGCCAAGTCCAAAGGGGACCGGGCTCACGCGCCGTACGCCCTTCTGCCGCCCGGGCGCAGCCACGATTCTGGCATGCGACCACGGCTTATCTTTCCTTGCCTGCTCCAGTTCACGGCCCGGGGCTGCTGACCTGAACCTCTTTTTCAACCGGGGCGCCCATTCCTTGTTCGTGGACACGGCCTTGATCCTCGCAGGGGGCCAGTCGCGGCGATTCGGACGGCCGAAGTCACTACTCGAGATCGGCGGCGTGCCGATGGTGCGGCGTGTGGCCGACGTCATGGTGGGTCTCACGGAAGAGCTTCTCGTCTCCGTCGCAAACGCCGATATGGAGGCGGCCCTGCAATCCGTCGTGCCCGAGGCCGCCTTCGCGGTCGATCGCCGCGACGGGCAAGGGCCGATCGAGGGCTTCCGCTGCGGATTCGAAGCGGCCCATGGGGATCGAGTGCTCGTTGCGCCGTGCGATGCGCCACTCCTGCGGCCCGCGTTGTATCGTCTCCTAATCGAAGCCATCGGGGAGCGGGACGCCGCCGTGCCGAGGTTCGATGTGATCGACCCCGTCCGCGGGGTCTACCGCCGGAAGGTGGTCCTCGACGTGCTCGCCAGCGGCTCGGAAGTCCCGTCGCCTTCTGCGCTCGTGGACCGCCTCGATGCCGTGTTCGTGGACCCGCCTCGCCTGCGACTCGCCGACCCCGATCTCTCGTCGTTCCTCGACGTCAATACCCGGGACGATCTGGAAAACATCCTCCGGAGATTGTCGCCGGGGCGAGACTGATTACGAGAGCTTGACGTTTCGAGCGACGGGCGCGACCGTCTGCACGTACCCTTTCGGCTCCGTGTTCGCGAAGATGTCCTGGAGCAGCTTCGACCGTTCCTTCTGCGGCACGCCATCGAGGAACTTGCGCTTCTTGCCGGTCTTCTCCCATTCGCGGAACTCCTCTTGCTTCGAGACGTAGAGGGACTTGACCGTGTTCTGCACGAATCGCGTCCCGCCCGCACTCACGGCGTCCGGATCGTAGTCTCTCTGGACGAACTCGATGAAGAACCACTCGTCGTCGAAGAGCTCGCGGGTGAAGGCTTGGAGCAGCGGCCCGAAGGAATCCTTGTCCTTGTAGATCGGCGTGAGGAACTCGCCGCCTTTCGATTCGAGGTGTGCCTTCAGCTTCGCGAGGTCCGTCGTCCGGAGGGCGAGGTGCTGCATGTACGTGTGCGCGTCCTTCTGCGGCTGGCCCGCGAAGCCGTAGACGAACGGCGCCTGGGCGTGGGAGACCTCGTTCGGAGCGCTCAGCCCCATGACCACCGCGAGGCATTCGCCCGTCAAGCCGCTCCGGCACGCGAACGTCGCCATGGCGGTCTTCTCCTCGCCGACGCGCTCCGTCTCGTACACGCCGACGTAGCCGCTGTTCAACAGGAAGTCGCGCAGGGATCGATAGGTGTTCAGGTCCCGACACAGGACGGTCTTGTGGTCCACCTTCAGTTTCATGAACGAGGGAACGGGCATTCCGCCACCGCTCTCGGAGGGGAACGCGGGGCGATAACCCCTTCGTGGCACCGGTTCGCACGGCCGCCCGCGCGGTCTCGCCGACCGTCAAGTCGCGGGCCCGATCGAGTTCGCGAGGACGCCGATGCCCTCGATCTCGATCTCGAC
>DASPXQ010000092.1:0-16268 GCA_035637195.1 Thermoplasmata archaeon
CGCCACTTCCGCATCGTCTTGCCCGGCTGGTCCGACAAGGCGATCTCGCCCGCGATTTTCTCGCGGAGCGGGAACTGCATGTGCGAGCGAGATATGGAGCGCTATATAAGCGTGTCGAAGAGACTATCGACGTGTGACGAGAGGCCGACCCGCCCTCCGCATTCTCGGATTCGGCCGCGGCTCCGCGGTTTGTCAACCCGCGGTCCTCCGGATTGACAATCCCTTTACCCGCCCGACAGAGCGATGCGACGCCGCCCTACCCATCGTGTCCGACGGCTCTCCCCCGCGAAAATCAAGGCGTACGCAACGGGCCGCGAGGAAGACCTTCTATCTGGTGGTGTGGTGGATGTCGCAGAATCCATACGCCGCCATCTTCGAGAACCGCATCGCGGCGGAGGCTGCCGCGAACGTGCGGAACGCGATTCTGATCACGGTGCACGGCGGCGAGACGGAGATCCCCAAGATCGTCGACTGGTACCGGCGCGATCCCGAGGGGAATCCGATGCCGGTGGAATGGAGGGACCTCGCAGGCCAGGTGCGGGCGCCGTGGACGTTCAAGACAATCGATCAAACCGAGGTCGAGCAAGCCGCATAGGAAGCGCAGATGCCGGCGCCCTCGCACGTCGAAGGACGCCGATGGGTCCGTCCGGATTTGAACCGGAGTCTAGTGGTCCCGAACCACCAAGGATAGACCAAGCTACCCCACGGACCCAGCGCGAGCCGCCGTAAGAACGGGGCCCGCATAAGGGTTGTGCGCGATCGATCGGGTACGGTGGAGCCAAGAGGGAACCCGAACTCCCCGCGGACCGGGAACCCATCGTCTCGGGCCGCCGAGGCCGCGAATCCTTATCCTCTTCGCATGCAACCGCGGGCGAGAGGTTCACCATGCAGCCAGGGTCTCCTCCCGAGACGCCGCAGCCGCCGTGGGGCGGCCCGCCAGCCGGTCCGCCGTGGATGTGGGCCGACACCCGTGGCGGGGGATGCGGTGGCGGGCGAGCGCGACGATCCTGATGATCACCGCGTGGCTCGTCTTCATCCGGCTCTATGCGGCGCTTTGGTCCGGCGGGTTCACCCTCTTCCAGAACATCGTGATCTTCTTGGCGACCCTCATCCTGTTGATGGGGAGCATCGGCGCGCTGTGGGCCGCGTGGGGCATGCGCTTCGCCGGCGGCGGATGGGATCACTTGCGCTGAAGCGCGTCAGGCGAGCCGTTCGACGCGCACCGAGCGGATCCGGCCGCGATCGACGGAGAAGACGCCCCGGTAATGTCGGGTCCGACTCGTGTGGTAGAGCGCGAGGACCTCGCGGCCGCGATCTTCAAGCCGCTCGAGCGACACCGAGTTCGGCTTGCGGTACTCGAGGAGGGATGCCGCGATCTCCCGGATGCCCTTCGATTCCTTGCCTTCTTCGTCCGTGAAGGTGGCGTCCGTCGAGAAAAGGTTCAACGCGTCGACGACTCGGCCCTGGGACAGGGACTCGTAGTACTCCCGCACGACATGAGCCGCCTCCTTGGGCGACAGCTGGGTTGCCATTGCGCACACGTTCGCCTCAACGAATCCGTTGGGCTAAGGGTTTACGCCATATTTTCCGGAGGCCTACGGAGTTTCCGTACCCCGGGCGACCGCATAGTCGATCGCGATCTCCGCGATGTCGGTCGCGTAGCTCGCCGTGCGGCCCAGGCTGTCGACGATCGTCGCGAGCGCGAGGAGCTCCTCCCCCTTCTTCGTCGCGACGTGATGTGAGAGGCCGTCGATCAGCTTCTGATGCCACGCGAGGTCGTCCACCGCCGCGTTCGCCGCATCGACGTCGGCCGTCAGGAGGGCCATGAAGGCCTTGTCCAGGATCGCAATCGCCGACTCCCGCGCAGCGTCGAACTCCCTCAGGAGCTTCGGGTCGAGACCCCGCTCCGATAGCACGGAATACGTGCGGGCGATGCGCTCCGCGTGGTCCCCAATCCGCTCGAAGAGCTTCGCAATGAGCCGGTAGTTATGGAGTTCTGTCTTCGCCTTGGGGTCGGACGCGCTCACGCCCGGCATGTGCGCCACGTTATACTGCTTCGCGACCATCCAGTAAAGCCGGTCGACGTCCTGGTCCCGCTGCGAGACGTCGCGGGCGAGCCCCTCGTCCCGCGTCCGGAGGGCAATCAACGCGTCCTCGTGCATCGCTCGGACCGTCAGGTGCATGCGGCGCAGGCATTTCTCCGCGCTCAGCTCGGCGGTGTCGGAGAGGTCCTGGATCACGACCGCGGTCCGAGTCTCCTCGATCACCTCCGGGCCGATCACCATTCGGCTGAAGTCCCTCGCGACGCGCCGAACGAAGGGCCCCGTTTCAGGCTGGAACCTGATCTCGATGTAGCCGAAGCCTGCGATGTACGCGCCGATCAGCTTCCGCAGCAGGTGATCGCGGCGCTCTTCTCCTTTTTCCTCGAAGATCCTCCGCCGCATCTCAGGCTTCTCCCCGGGCCTCGGGCGGATCGAGACGGCGCCGTCTGTCTGGGTGTCGATGAACACCGTGTCGCCCGCCTTCAGGCCCGCATCCACGACCCACCGCTTCGGCAGCGACACGACGTAGGTCGAACCGCCGGTCAGCTGCAACTTCCGTCCTTCCATTCCCCTCACTCGGAGTCCTCCCACCGTCTATGGAGTCAAAAGGGTTCGCCCTATAGTCTATATAGTCCATCCCTCGACACCGGTTGACAGGGAACATTCCATCGGGAACCGTCATAGAGCGCGGGGACCTCCGTCGGTTCCAGAGGAAAACGAGATTCGAGGCTCAAGAGGAGAGTGTCAGACGAATGGCAGGAACACCAGAAGAGATGGAGCGGCTGCATCGGGCGTCCGGGCCCAGACGCACATGGATCGTTGCCGCGGTCGTTGCGGTCGTCGCGATCCTGGTCGCGATAGCGGCCTTGGCGGGATTGTTCAATCCCTCGCCTGTCCAGAAGACCTCGCTCCTGGGTTCGGGCGCCACGTTCCCGTACCCGTTGATCACGAAATGGTCGAGCGCGTATTTCAACGAGACCGGCGGACGGGTTCAGGTGAACTACCAAGGGATCGGGAGCGGCGCAGGAATCCAAGCGATCACCGCGAAGACGGTCGACTTCGCCGGGTCGGACGCGCCGCTCAACCCGAGCGAGCGGGCCGCGGCACCCGGACTGCTCCATATCCCGGAAACGATTGGAGCGGTGACGGCTGCGTACAACGTGGCGAGCCTCTCGTCGGGCCTCAACCTGACCGGCCACGTGCTGGGGGAAATCTTCCTTGGAAAGATCACGACGTGGAACCACGCGAACATTTCCGCCTTGAACCCCGGAGTGAGCCTGCCGAGTTCTACGATCACCGTCGTGCACCGGTCGGACAGCAGCGGGACGACGTTCGTGTGGACCAGCTATCTCCGTCTCGAGAACCCTGGGTGGGACCCGAGGCTCGTAGGAAAGTCGATCAACTGGCCGGTTGGAATCGGGGCGTCCGCCAACGCCGGGGTGGCCGGAAAGATCCTGACGACCCCCGATTCCATCGGGTACGTAGAGCTGGCTTATACAGTCCAGAACTCCATGAAGGTGGCGGACGTTCGGAACCCGGTGGGCAACTTCATCTCGCCGACCCTGGCTAGCGTAGCTGCGGCCGCGGCTTCGGCGCCGGCCCTCCCGAGTCCGGATGGTGACTGGAACAACGTCACGATCCTGAACGCTGCGGGCGCGACCAGCTATCCGATTGCGAGCTTCACGTACCTCTTGGTCTACAAACAGCTGAATACGGTCGGCACATCGATGACTCAAGCCAAAGCGCAGGCCCTGGTCGACTTCCTGTGGTGGGGTGTCCACGACCCAGGCGGGCAGCAGTACTCCGCCGGCCTGGTCTATCCGCCCCTGCCCGCGACCGTCGTGACGCTCGACGAGCAGGCGATCCGGAGCATTACGTTCAATGGGCAAACCCTACATAGCTGAGGAACGGTTCGCGACGGAACGACGAATGCTCCCCTTCCGAAAGTCCCGGGGCGTCGGCCGACTCATCACGGCCGGGGCCCTGGGAGATCCTTTGTTTCAGTGGTTTTCGACGGTCGTCGCATTCGGTGTCATCGGACTCCTCGTCGTAATCACGGTCATCCTCTCTCTGGCGGCGTCGGAGTCCATCCGCGCCTTCGGCCTCGGATTCTTGACGGGTGCCGTGTGGAACCCCGTCCCTCCCCTGGTCTTCGGGTCCCTCCCGTTCGTGTACGGCACGCTGGTCACGTCCGCGCTCGCCCTCCTATTCGGAGTCCCGATTAGCATCGGCATCGCGATCTTCCTCTCCGAGCTATCGCCGCCATGGCTACGAATCCCTCTTACCTACGTAGTCGAGCTGCTCGCCGCGGTCCCGTCCGTCGTCTACGGATTGTGGGGCATCTTCGTCCTCGGCCCGGTCATGCGGGCCTCCGTCGAGCCCGTGGTCCAGGGCATCTTCGGATTCTTGCCGATCTTCCAGGGGAATCCGATCGGGACGGACAAGTTCACGGCCGGCGTCATCCTGGCGATCATGATCATCCCGACCATCTCCGCGGTCTCGCGGGAGGCCCTCCTCGCGGTTCCGGAAAATCAGCGAGAGGCCGCGTTGAGCCTCGGCGCAACCCGCTGGGAGACGACGCGCCTGGCGGTGCTGCGATACGCGCGCGCGGGGATCTTCGGCGCCGTCATCCTCGGCCTCGGACGGGCGGTGGGAGAGACCATGGCCGTCACGATGACGATCGGCAACCGGAACGCGATCTCCGTCTCCCTGTTCGACCAGGGACAGACGATCGCAAGTTGGATTGCGAACAATTTCCTCAACGCGACGGACCCGCTTGAGCTGAGTGCGCTGATCGAATTAGGACTCGTCTTGATGCTCATGTCGCTCGTCATCAACATCTTCGCGCGACTCATGCTGGGCCGGGTCCTCCGGCGCGGGGAGGGATCCGCGTGAGGTTCCGGTTCGATCATGACACCCGACGGCAGTGGAAGGATCTCGCGATGAACCTCGGGGCCTTCTTCTGTGTCGTAATCGCGCTCATCCCGCTCGGGAGCCTGCTGTTCGAGGCCACCGTCCGTGGAATTCGATCGATCTCGCCCGGGTTCTTCGCGCTCACTACCGCAAATGGCGGGATCGGAAATGCGATCCAAGGCACGTTGATCCTCATCGGGTTGACGGCCGCAATCGCGCTCCCGGTGGGCATACTGACCGGCATCTATTTGGCCGAGTACGGGAAGAATCGCGTCGGCGCCGCGATCCGGTTCTTCGTCGATGTCATGACCCAGATTCCGTCGATCGTGGTCGGTATCTTCGCGTTCTCACTCCTCCTGGAGCTCGGCGCAATCGGAATCGTGAGCTCTCGCCTCGTCTTCAGCACGACCACCGGGGTCATCGCCCTCTCAACGATCATGATCCCCTTCGTCGCCCGCACGTCCGAGGAGGCGTTGCGTCTCGTGCCGATCTCGACGCGAGAGTCGGCGCTGGCGTTGGGCATTCCCCGCTACCGAGCCATCCTCCGGGTCGTGCTGCCCTCCGCCAGCAGCGCCGTGATCACGGGGGCGTTGCTCGGGATCGCGCGGGTCGGTGGCGAAACGGCGCCGCTCCTCATGACGTGCCTTGGCAGCGGGTATTGGTTCGAGGGGCTGGATCAACCGTGCGAGTCATTGCCGCACACGATCTATGTATTCGCGCTCGGCCCGGATTCGGCGTTGAACCAGGCCGCTTGGGGGGCGTCCCTCATCCTCGTCCTCATGATGCTGGGCATTGCCATCGCGTCCCGGGTCGTGATTCGGCTTCGCGCCGGCACGAGGTGAACCGCGTGCCGCCGAAGATTCACACGGAGAAACTGTCCGCGTGGTATGGACCGAAGAGAGCGATTGAGGATATCACCTTGGATTTCGAGGAGCACGCCGTCTCCGCGATCATCGGACCATCGGGCTGCGGCAAATCGACGTTGATCCGCTGCCTGAACCGGATGCACGAGACGATCCCCAAGGCGAGGGCCGAGGGCAAGGTCCTCCTGAACGACGAGGACGTGTACGCGCTCCCCGCCGTGACCGTTCGCCGCCGAATCGGGATGGTCTTCCAGAAGGCCAATCCGTTTCCGACGATGTCGATCTACGAAAACGTGGCCGCCGGCTTGCGGCTGAACGGGGTGAGAGACCGCGACAAACTCGATGTCGCCGTGCTCGAGAGCCTCAAGCAGGCCGCGCTCTGGGACGAGGTGAAGGACTCGCTGGACAAGAGCGGGGCGAGCCTGTCGGGAGGCCAGCAGCAGCGACTGTGCATCGCTCGGGCCCTCGCCGTCCGACCGGAGGTCCTCCTGATGGACGAACCCTGTTCGGCCCTCGATCCGATCGCGACCGCGAAGATCGAAGACCTCATCTTCGACCTGAGGAAGGACTACACGGTTGTGATTGTGACCCACAACATGCAGCAGGCCGCGCGGGTGGCGGACACGACCGCGTTCTTGTATCTCGGAAAGCTCATTGAGACGGCTGGGACACGCGAGCTCTTCGAGAGGCCTAAAGAGACGCTCACAGAGAGTTACATCACCGGGAGGTTTGGGTAGTGCCGCAAGCCGCAGAACGCAAGGCGCTCGAGAAGGGACTTCGCAAGCTGAACGAGAACATGGTGACCCTCGCGGAGCTCAGCGAGCTCGCGATCCGCAAGGCGATCGACGGACTCACACGCTTCGATACGGAAGTCGCCCGGGAGGTCTTCACCCTCGACCAGGAGGTCTACGGACTCCAACTCGAGATCGAGCGGACGTGCATCGACCTCATCGCTTTGCACGCGCCGGTGGCGCGGGACCTCAGGACGATCACGACCTCTTTGAAGATCACCACAGACCTGGACCGGATCGGCCGGTATGCGAAGGATCTGAGCGAGCTCACCCTGCAGTTCGGCAGCGCGCAGGCGCGACCGCGCGCAGACATCGCCCGCATCCGCGACATGGCGGACCACACGATCCACATGGTCGACACGTCGATCGACGCGTTCGTCAAGAGGGACGCCGAGTCCGTGAGGAACATCATGGAGGTCGACGACGAGGTAGACCGGATGCACGACGAGATCTTCATCGACCTCGTGCGTCGAATAGAAGATCGAACTCTCGACACGGAGAGCGGCGCCCGGTACATCCTCGTGAACCGGTACCTCGAACGGATCGCGGATCACGCGGTGAACATCGGATTGCGGGTCGTCTACATGGTCACCGGGGACTGGCTCCCGCGGATCCGAGCGGCGGACCGGGCAAAGCGATACCCCAAGCCCACCTCCGGCGGAACTCCATAGGTCTCCGGAGGGTCCGGAGATTCCTTCGAACGGACTCATGTACCTCGCGGTGCTTGGTAGGTCCAATGAGCGAAATCCGAAAGAAAGAGGTCGAAGAGGACTTCGACGTGTGGAAGATCGGCCGGGACGCAGCGGAAGAGACGCACCAGGCAGAGTTCGCGTCCAAGTGACCTGGCCGGCGCGCCACGAGCTTGTTTTTCAATTGATTTCGCGATGCGAACCAGTCATCCGCGGCCGCCTCTGTGCAGGGACCCGTCCGCGTCGAGGCCGTTCAGTCGAGCAGCTCGATCCAGATCCCGTCGGGGTCTTTCACGTAGACCTCCGTCCCCTCCGATTTCTCCGGAGGCACCGCAGGCTTCGCGCCTTTCCGAATCAGCTCTCGGTACGCCTCCGTGGCGTCTTCGACGACGAACGCGAGGTGGTCCATCTCCTCGCCCTTCCGGTATGGCGAGTGGAAACGGCTTCCCGGCGGATACCAGTTCAGTTCGAGCTTTTGGCGGGAACCCGGGCCGACGAGCTGCACGTACTTGCCGCCGTGCCCCATCGTCCCCCGGTTCACGACCTTCATCCCGAGCGCCTTCGAGTAGAAGGTCAGGGACCGCCGAAGGTTCCTCACTCGGATGCCCGCATAGTAGAAGCGGTACTTCATGCGACGCGGCACGACCACGCGGCGTATCTAGTTGGCACCGTCGTCCGGCGGTCCTCTCGGATGTGGGAGTCGACGGGCGATCAGGGCCCACCCGGCGGCGGCATCGCCCGGCCGACCGCCGGCCGCATCGACGTCGACGGCTCGAACCTCGTCGACCTGAGCGATCCCGAACTCGTCCGGTATCGCCTCGAGCGGGTCGGCATCATCTTCCAGTTCTTCAACCTCGTGCCGACCCTCACCGCCGAAGAGAACATCGGATTGCCGATGCGGCTCGCCGGCAAGAGGCCGTCGGCTCGGGGCAAGCGGACGAAGGGCCTGCTCGAATTGGTCGGCATGGAGAAGCGGGCCGTCCACCGGCCGGACGAACTGAGCGGCGGCGAGCAACAGCGGATCGCAATCGCCGTCGCCCTCGCGAATGACCCGCCCCTGCTCCTCGCGGACGAGCCGACGGGCGAGCTCGACACGCAGACCGGCCAGGAGGTCCTCGACGTCTTCCAGAGGCTGAATCAGAGCCTCAAAAGGACGATCATCGTCGTGACGCACGACGGACGCGTCGCGCACATCGCCCACCGGGTGCTGGAGATCCGGGACGGGAAGATCGTGACGGAAGGGGCGGCCGCCTAGGCGATCAGTAGACGCGTTCGTGGGGCTCGATGGGCCATTCTTTGTCCCGGATGGACTGCTCGACCTTCGCGAGGGACCGATCGAGATCCTCGAGGTACCCGCGCTTCGCCGCCGGGTCAATGGGCTGGACCTCAACCATCGCGCGGACGCTCTTGAGGAGCGGGACTTGGATGTAGATGAGCGAGAGGAGCTCCTTCTGATAGAGTCGTTGGACGAGGTAAGGGTTGCGCACCGTGCCCACGGTGGCCTGCGCGGACCAGAAGTGCACGACTTTGTCAAGGTAGAGACCGAAGCCCACGATGACGGCGAGGACGAAGAGGAACAGCAGGACCGCCGTCACCAGATACGAAAAGCCGAACCGCTCGGTGAAGAGCGGCCCGAGGACGAGCGTGAAGACCCCCATGAAGGAGAGGATCGTGAAGACGATCCCGATGATGCTATTGCTCAGGCTCCAACGGTACAGCCACTCCGCGGCGCGAATCTTCTGACGCTCGACGCTCATGCACGGGCCTCTTCGGAGGACTGCATGCCGCGGGAGCGCATATTTCCACGCTCGACTCGGTCGCTGGGCGGTGCGACTCACTTCGGCATGAACCGGCTGCTTTCGAGCTGGATCGTTTCCTTCCGCGCGCGATCGACCTCGGCGATCATGTCGACCGCATGCTTCATGTTGCGGTTGTTTGCGGCGATGCCCCAGAGGCCGAGCATGACCAGAGCGACCGCGATCGATAGCGCGAAGGCCCCACCCGCCACCGCACCGGACGCCTTCTGGATCGCGTCTTGGATTCCCGGGACGAGCACGAGGACTCCAATCGTGAGGCCGACGATCAAGAGCATCGTCCAGAAAACCGTAAGGACGATGCGCCGTCCGACCCGGGCTTGGGAGCTTACGGTCATGGAGACAACTTCACCGCATTTCGAGGACGCGCGTCGGCCTAGATAAAAGGATGGGTCCGAATCATCGGCGGTGGCATAAATTCAAAGGGACGAGCCATCTCTGTCCGGATGTGGCCGGTCGGTGGGGAACGGTTCGGACGTTCCTTCGAAGGCTCCCATGGTACCGGTTCGGCGCGGGCGTCCTTGCGGGAGGCGCAGGCCTGCTCGTCACGTTCCTCATGCGGTCCTTCGCCCTGGGCGCGTTCCTGCCGGAGATCGCGGTCGACTTCGCGGTCGGCCGCACGCCGGGCGCGATCGAGTCGTTCTTCATCCACACCCTCGGAGAAGGCGCGAAGTTCCTCGCCTTGCTCACGGCGCTCGGTGTCTTCCTCGTCCTGCCGGGCATCTACGCGGTCTTCTTCCGTCGGATCCAGAAATGGCTGACGAACCGATGGTACGTGTTGGCGTTCTACACTCTCAGCTCGGCGGCCGTCGTCCTCCTTTTCATCTTGCCGCTCCTCGGCGCGGGCTTCTTCGGGTCCGCGACGTTCGTGGGCCCGACCCTTGCGACGTTGAGCCAGCTGCTCGGCGCGTGGATCTACGCCGCCGTCCTCGACCACATCCTGATCGACGTCGCCGCGGAATATCCGGAGGGATTCAGCCTCTCCCGACGGCAGTTCCTCGTCGGCTCGGTCCTCGCCGTCCTCGCGACCGCGCTGGCGTTCTACGGCCTGGCGAGCCTCGCCGCCCAGAAGGGACGGCTCGTGTTCGCGTCGATCCAGGAGATGTTCGCGAAAGAAGTCACGCCGACCTCCGAGTTCTACGTCGTCACGAAGAACCTGATCGACCCGGACCTCCACCCGGACGTGAGGGCGGGCACTTGGCGGCTCACCGTCGGAGGGATGGTCTCGAACCCGGCATCGTACGCGTACGGGGAGCTCACGGGCCTCGCCGCAGTCAACGAGTTCGTCACGCTGGAGTGCGTGAGCAACGAGGTCGGCGGGAACCTGATCAGCACCGCCGATTGGACGGGCGTGCGGCTCTCGGCCCTCCTCCAGTCCGCCGGGGTCGACCCTACCGCGGATTGGGTCGTGTTCACGTGCGCGGACGGCTACACCGCCGCGATCCCGATGCCGAAGGCGATGGACCCCGCCACGATCGTCGCGTTCCAAATGAACGGCGCGAACGAACTGACCTCCGCTCACGGCTACCCCGCCCGGATCATCGTGCCCGGCCTGTACGGGATGTTCCATGCGAAGTGGCTGACGAAGATCGAGGCCACCCGGGGCGAGTACCTCGGATACTGGCAGCAGAAGGGCTGGACGAACTCGGACTTCGATGTGAATGGGCAGGAGAACGGGCGAATCCACACGACCGCGATCATCGCCACGCCGCGGGACGGCTCGGTCGTCGGCCCTCAGGTGACGATCGGCGGCGTCGCGTTCGCGGGAGACCGCGGGATCTCCGCCGTCGAGCTGAGCATCGCGGGCGGCCCGTGGACCGCCGCGAACCTGTATCCGGCGAAATCAGGCCTCACTTGGAGGCTCTGGACTTTCCTCTGGACGCCTCCCGCGAGCGGCTCGTTCCGGGTCGTCGCGCGTGCCGTCGACGGCACCGGGACGCCGCAGGACCCGACGCCCGCGCCGCCGTTCCCGAAAGGTTCCGCGGGCTACGACTCGATCACGCTGCTCGCCGGCTGAGCCTCACGCCTTCTTCGTCGCCGCCCTCGTCGTTAGACCGAGGACCACGATCCCGAATCCCGCGAGGGCCGTGATCCCGCCGATCCACGTCCAGGTCGGATTGTTCGACATGAACGAGCCTTGCAAGACTCCGACGCCCTGGAAGGCCCAGACGAGGCCCGCCAACAGGAACAGGATCCCGACGACCACGAGGACCAGTCGCATCGCGCGCTCTCACTCGGGCCCGCCGGATAAACGTTGGCCTACCGGAGCGCGTCCCGCCCCGCCGAGGTCTCGACGCCCCAGTCGTACACGAGGTAGAAGCGCTCGCGGCCGGTCGGGGTCCGCACGATGCCGACGAGCCATGGGTCCGCCGTTCCGACGGCCTGCCACACCTCGAGCCGGTCGAAGTGCGTCAGCGATCCGCGCGCTCGGTGGACAGCCTCGGCGGGGAGCGCCTTCGCGCGATCGAGCCGATGCCGCTTGAAGTTCCACACGGACCAGTCGGCCCACAGATGCGACTTCTTCGGGATCGCGATCGCGAGCTCCGGCGCGAGGACGGTCAGGTACTCCTTCCGGATCGAGGCGAACGAGCGGTCCATCGAGGACACGGGGATCTCCTCGAGGCCGGCGAGGGTTTCCTGGGCCCACTGCTCGTAGGCGATCTCCGCACGCCGGGTCGCGATGCGGGCCGGCAGGCTCTCCAGGACCGCCTGCGTGTGCCGGACGTCCGCGCCGAACGCCCGCGATGCGGACGCGTCGGACCGGTACATATCGAGCTTCTCCCGGGCCTCACGGAGTTCGTCTTGCCACAGTCGCACGAGGTTGTCGTCGCTTTCCTCTTCGCCGGACACGGGTCTCTGTGCGGCGTCGATCCGCAGCTGCTCCGTGAGTTCCGTCATCGCTCCTCACCCCGGTACCCTCCGGGTCCGCGGCCGCGTTCGGCGTCGATGGCACGACGCCTCCTTCGCCCCGCGTCTCCCGGCCTCGGCCCCGGTCGACCGAACGAGGTGTAATATGCGGATGAGGACGCTTAAAACTGCGGGTCCTTGCGCCGTGCCGGCGGCGCTCAGCCGCCTGTCATCACGAGGCCCTCGTGCTCCCGCCAGCTCTTGTACAGCTCCTCGATCTCGTACGGCGGCGCGTGGCACGAGAGGTACCGCAAGCGGGTGCGGCCGACGTTCCGGATCCCGTGCGTACTGCCGGCGGGGAAGTACACCGCCGTGTCGGGACCGAGGACCTTCGTCTCGCGGCCGGAGGTGACCTCCCCACGGCCCTCGACGATGAAGTACATCGACTCGACCATGCGGTGCTCGTGGACCGGCGTGCTCCCGCCCGGGCGGACGTCGACGAGAGTGATCATGAACTTCCGCGAGCCGACCGTGCTCGGGCTGATCAGCTGGTAGGAGAGGCTCTTGTCCCCTTTCAGAGCCTGGGCGGCCTTGCGGCGGACGACCTTCATGGGCCCAACGCGGGCCGCAAGGGATGCGGGCCATTTGGAGTTTCGCATGGGGCGGACCGCACAAATGTTAAAGGGCATTCGACCGGTTCGCGGCGCAATGGTCCGCGTCCAGGTAATCGCCTACACGCCGACCGACGTCGTCGAAGAGGCCGACGTGACGGTGGGCCGGTGCCGGGAGCTCCTGGAGAAATACGCGGTCACGTGGGTGAACGTCGTCGACCCGGACACGCGGACCCTCGAGGAACTGGAGACGCTCTTCGCCTTCCCTCCGCTTACACTGGAAGACGCCCAGAACCAGGACCTCGCCCCGAAGATCGACGTGTACGAGGATCTCGTCTTCGTCGTCGCCCGCACGATCGTGTGGGCGGAAGACATCGACACGGACCAGCTCTCGCTGTTCCTCGGGAGGAAGTTCATGGTCACGGTCCACGACAAGGTGCTCCCGCAGCTCGAGGACGTGCGGATCGGACTGCGGAAGAAGAACCCGCGGATGCTGAAGGCGGGCGCGGACTTCCTCGCGTACACGATCCTCGACGTCCTGGTGGACTCGTACTTCCCGCACCTGGACCGTTTCCAATCCCTCCTGGACCAGCTCGGGGACGAGATCGTCCGGCGTCCGAGCGGGGAGGGCATCTCCCGGCTCCACGAACTCCGGACGGACATCGTCCGTCTGCGCAATGCGCTCCGGCCGCAGCGAGACCTGTTCGGCGTCTTGAGCCGTCTCGAGATCCCTCTCTTCCACAAGGAGACGCGGAACTACCTCCGCGATGTGCAAGACCACATGATCAGCGCGCTGGACACGCTCGACGCGAACCGGGAGATCGCCGCGAGCCTCATGGAAGTCCAGGCGACCCTGGTCTCGAACGAGGTGAATGAGGTCATCAAGGTCTTGACGGTCCTCTTCACGGTGACGCTGCCGATCGCGATCGTCTCGAGCGCCTTCGGGATGAACGTGGCGTTCTTTGGATTCAACCAGCCGGAGGGCCTCTACCTCGCGCTCGCGCTGATGATCGTGCCGACCCTGGCGCTCGTGGTGTGGATGCGCCGGAAAGGTTGGCTTGGACACCCGCACGCGGCCCAGAAATAGCGGGACGTCGATGCAGGACGGGGGACGCAGATGGCGCCGTGGAAGTACACCGACGAGTCGTACAAGGAGTACACGCGCACCACGTGGAACGAAAGCGCGCAGAACTATTCGAAGATCCTTCGATGGCTCGAACCGTACGGCTTCGATCTGCTCGCCCGGGTGGACCCGAAAATCCACGAGCGGGCGCTCGACATCGCCACGGGACCCGGAGAACCGGCGTTGTCGATGGCCCGGATGGTCGGCCCTGAAGGCGACGTCGTCGGCATCGATCTCTCCGAAAAGATGATCGAGCGAGCGACGAACGGCGCGAAAGCGCGGCACATCGCGAACGCCGCGTTCCGCGTGATGGACGCGGAGAAAATGGACTTCCCCGACGACACGTTCGATCTCGCCACGAGCCGCTTTGGTTTCCAGATTTTCACGAATCCGGAGGCGGTCGCAGCGGAGGCCTACCGAGTGTTGAAGCCCAAGGGCCGAATCGGCGCGACCGTGTGGAGTACGGCGGACAAGGCGGCCGCGCTCCACGTGATTGTGGGGCCGATGCTCGAGTTCGCCGAGCCTGATGAGACCGGATATCTGCCGACGCCGTACGAACTCGGCGGACCGGGGGAGATGGTGAAGCTCTTCGAGGATGCGGGCTTCACTGAGGCGAAGGAGGATCGTAAGACGCATTCGTTCGTCTGGAAGGACGAAGCGGACTATCTCGAGACAATCTTGGGCGGGACGCCGATCGGCCATTCACTCAAAGAAGAGGACCCGCCGGTCCAGAAGAAGATCCTCGCGCGGACGAGGGAGAACCTCCGGAAATGGCGGAAAGGCCGCAGCATCGAAATTCCCTGCGAGTGCGTCATCGTGACCTCCCGGAAATGAGGTCCGTGGCCGGAGACACGGTCCGGGATGCCGGCGGCGGGCCTGTGTCGAGAGCGTCCGCTCGGTTGCGGTATAGTCACTCCAAGAAAGGAGTGGATTAGACGCTCGCGATCGGGAAGCAGAGGCCCTTTCTACCTTGCCAAGACCTCCTCGCCTGATGGCGTTCTTAGGAGGTGATCCATCTGCAGGTTCCCCTACAGATACCTTGTTCACGTTCTCCCCATGTCGCCATGGGGCGTGGACTGTATCATCATCCTGTCGCTGACAGGAGCCCGGCGTGCAGTCTCTGAGGGTTCCGACCTTCCGGTCGGCCTTCCCTGCGGATTGTCCCGCGATGTGCTTATATGGTGTGGGTCATTGACAGTGGTGGGGCGGAGGAAACCGCTGTGGCCCTGATTCGGTACGCGGCGATCAATGTCATTCGCAGTCGCCGGCGGACCATCACGGCGATGATTGGAGTCCTGTTGGCGGTAACGTTCGTCTCGGGCACGTTCATCGCAATCGATTCGTCCACGCGGGCAACGCTCGATGCGTTCCTTGCGAACCTCCCGTCGGACATCAATTTGGACGCGCGGGCCTCGTCCAACGGCACCCAGCTCCGCCAGGCGGTCGAGAATATCACGGGAGTCCTCCGTGTGGCCGTCACACGCTTCACGGGTATCGGCAAGATCGAATCGGGTGCAGCTTCCAGTCCAGTCGATGCCCTGGTCGTTGGGGTGGAGCCGAATCGTCTTCCGTCGGCCCTCGAGGAAATCACGGTCATCTCGGGTAGTTTCTCCCTTCCGCGAGGGCAGGCTGCATTGTCCGAAGACCTTGCAGCGCGACTGAATGTCTCCACCGGCGCGACGGTGAGTTTCCGTCTCTCCTCGTTCGACCCGTCCAATCAGACCGACCCGCGGGTAAATGTGACGGTTGCCGCCGTGTTTGGCGGCGTGCGTCCTGGGGGTGGTACGGTCGTCCCGCCCCTTGCAGTCGTGCATGCGGACGATGCCGCCTGGTATGAGGAGCAACTCGGCTACGTATACGTGGGGGACGGACTCACGGGCGAGATACGAATCGACCGGGCGCAGGTGCTCGATCCGTATAATGTCGAAGCGTCTCGAGGGAACTTGGCGAGGCTTGAGCGCCAAATCAACACCGTGTTGGGTCTGTTCGGGGGTCACATAAGTTCCGACAACATCCCGGATGCGCTCTCGAGCTTCGAGAGCGCCCTGATCATCCAACGGATCTTCTATCTGGGACTATCCACACCGGTCCTGTTGCTTGGCATCTACTTGGGAGCGATAGGCATCGACCTGAGCCACGCGGAGCGTCGTCGGGAACTTGCGGTCCTGAAGACCCGCGGGGCGTCGCGAGACCAGACCCTAGGTCTGCTCGTGCTCGAGGCGGTCTTCGGAGGTGTCGTTGCCGCCCTCATCGGCCTCGTGGCGGGCGTCGGCCTGAGCCGCTTCCTCCTGTCCTTCGTCAGTCTCTTCAGCACGGCCTCTGCCCCGCAATACGAACTCGTTGTCCTCTCACCGGCCACCGTCGCAACCGTTGCGGGCCTCAGCGTCCTCTTCATGGCGGCGACGAGCTACCGGTCCGCGCGGCGGACGGCCGACCTCCCCATCGTGGAAACGCTTCGATACTACGCCCCCGGTGAGACCCACATCCGATACCGATCTTCGTGGGACGTCCTCCTCGTCACGCTGGCGGTCCTGACCTATGGCATGGTCCTGTACAGTCGGGAAAACCCGGGCGA
>DASPXQ010000093.1:0-5593 GCA_035637195.1 Thermoplasmata archaeon
GTCGTCCGAGACATCGCGCATGGCGGTGAAGTCAAGGTCCTCGGAGAGCCGGTAGCCCTCGAAGTACGTCTTGGACAGCGCCGTACCACCCTTGAACGCGAGGTCGCGCGCGCACCGCTCCTGCGCGAGGACCCCGAGGACGAGGGTGAGAGCCTGATCCTTCTCCAGGATCCCGAGGGCGGTGCCCGTCCTCCCGGCAAGACGGCGCAGCTCCGTCGGGTCCACGCTAGACCCGCCTCCAGGCCAGCAGATCCTTCCGGGTTACGTTGAGGAGCAGCCCCCACTCCTTCGAGACGCCCAGACTCCGACGGGGGGCAGAAGGGTCGAGCCACCGGAAGCCTGCGAAGGTCCTCCGCCCGGGCCGGACGTCCATCCGGAGGACGCTCCGGAGGTACCCCAGCCGCCGGGGGACCGCGTCGACGCCGAGCCGTCCGGCGTAGGCTTCCACGCGCTCCCAGCTCACGTCACGGCGCGCGGACCAGAGAGCCTTCGTCACCTCGGGGATCCCGCCGCAGTAGCGGGGCTCGAGAAGGCCGTCCACGAGGGTCCTCTCCCGGTCCGAGACCCGGAAGGTACCTTTCCCGAGCGGCTCCTCGGTCGCTCCGTAGATCCTCGCGGCTCGGAGGGTCACGAACCGCACCCGCTGCCCCTGGAACTCGAAGGGGCGGTGCCTCTGGGAGCTGACCACATGGACCGTTCGCGGGACCTGCTCCGTCATGCCCCAGTAATTCATCGCGGACCAGAATCCGACGTAGTAGTCGCGGTCCACGACCGCGTCGATGACTCGGTAGACGCTTGCGGACCAACCGCCCTCGGGGCCAGCCCGGGCGGGGACGAGGAGGTAGCGCCCCTTCCGGACCTCCGCGAGCCGGCCCTTCCGGCGCAGGCGGTGGAGGACGGGCGCCACATCGCTCAGGCCAAGGGCTTTCCGAGCGTCGTCGGTCGTGAAGAGGTCCGATTCCCGGGCCTCGAGCTCCAACAACAGCCGGGTCTCATGGGGACCGAGGCGAATTCTTTTTGTAACGGTCATGACGTCTGACGTAATAATCGTTACAAAATAGATAAATCTTCTCCCAGGGGCTGTGAATGGGGCGCTCGGATCCTCAATGGCACCCTCTCCTCGGCGCGTTCGCCCTCGAGGGCTTGGGCGTCGAAGTCGACCCCGTCGCGAGGACCCTGCGGCCCGCGACACAGTATCTGCCCTGAAAGGCCCCTTCGTGAGGTTGCCCGCGGAGATCGAGGCGCGTCCTCCCGCGCATCTCAACTTACGAGTTCGCCCGGTCAACCACACGGTCCTCCGCCTCGAAGAGGGCGAATGGTCCGGGCGGAGCCGGCCTCCGAGCGGGCTGCGAGGCGCGGGCGAAAGGTCCTGACGGAGGACCTGAGTACCCTCCGGGACAAGCTCGTTCTCCTTCCTGATACTCTCGCCGCGGGATTTATCGGGCTCGAACCTTCGTGAGCCGACACCTCATGGCGGCACCCGGCACCGGGCGCGTCCGCGGTCGGACGTGGGCTAGGATCACACAGGCCAAGAAGCCCCGCGCGAATGCGGTCGCGTGGGCCTTGTTCCTCCTGATCGGATTGCCGCTCGGCCTGATCGCGGCGCTCAACCTCCTCGCCGGGACCGGGATCTTCGTCGACCCGCTCCGGGAGTTCTGGCGCCCCTGGCCCTCGGACATAATGAAGTCGTTCATCGGCATCGCGGGGTTCGCCGCCACCCTCGCATACCTGGCTTATCGTCAGGGCAAAGGGAAGGGGTACAAGTCGGGGACCGTCGCCGCGACCGCCACGGCCCGCAACGTTTCCGAGGGTCGGATCCCGGAGCCCGCTCCGCAAGTCTCACTTCAGCCACCCTATCCTCCTCCGCCATGACCGTCCTCGGGAGAATTTCTGCCCCGGAACGATAGCGTGGCGCAATGCCCAAAGTCTCAGGACGGCGACGCCAGGCTCGATGCCGGACAGCGATGCGGTCCTCTACGCCTTGTGCGCTTTGGTCTTCGGCTGGGCAGGCGACTTCGTCGCGGACCTCGCCCCGAGAAGTCCGACTCCTACCAAGGCCCAGCCGACGAGGCACGCCCATCCGTACGCGAGGAAGAGTAAGACCGCGGTGTTGAGCTGGAAGTGGACGGCGGCGAATCCCTCCACGGCGGGGAGCATCGCGCCCGCGACGATGGCAAAGGTCAGGCAGCCCGCGAGGGGCCCGGCGACCGACTCGACGATCCGGGTGCGCGCTTCGAGCGCGTCCTCGCGCTGACGGATGATCTCCTTCAGCAGCTCGCGCCGCGTCTTCGACCCGCTGATCGCCGTGGACACGTCCACGAGCGTCCCGGCGACCTCGAACTCCGCGACCCCGCCCTCGGTCGGCACCATCTCGATCCGCTTCAGGAAATCGTCGATCTCCGCGTCACTCGGCGGCAGCATCTCGACGTCCGCCACGATCGCGTCCCGGTCCTCGGGCAGCATCATCGCCTCCGGGAGCCCGGCGAGGCGAAGGTCGAGGGACCGCACGATCTCGTCGAGGTGACCGGCGCGGCTCCCCGCCAGCGAGGCGAGGAACGCCGCCAAGACGATCGCGCCGAGCAAGGACATGGAGTAGACCTGCGACGAGACGACCGCCGAGTACCACGGTCCGGACGAGCCCAAGGCCGTCCCGGCCGCCAGCGCCGCGACCAGGCCGAGCGCCGTCGCGAACGCGCCGTGGAGCATCCACGATCGCACGATCACGTCACACCCTCTCGGTCCCCTGTGGCGCGGGTCCCTTTTAAAGCCAGAGACGCCGTTATCGGCCGCGACAATCTCCCGCTGGCGGTCAATCAACCGTGATGGCCCGATTCGGAGTCCCGATCGGAAAGGGTTCGGGCCGCTGCCGACAGATTTAAGCGCACGCGGGCCGACTCCCTTCTCGGAAGAGGGATGCTCCGGTCCTCTCGATTCGCCGCCTTCGTCTTGGTCGGGATGATCCTGATCGCGGCTCTGGTGCTGCCCGCGCGCGAGGCCCGCGCCGAAAGCGTCCCCGCCGGAACTCTCGTGCTACCGTTCACCGATTACGGTCAAGACACGGACGGCGACGGCCTCTTCGATTACCTCGTCATCAACGTGACCGTCGACGTCACCTCCGCGGGATTCTTCGCGACCCGCGCGAATCTTGCCTATCCCGAGGACAACCGCACGTTCCTGGACGTCGGCACGCAAATCGTCCCCACGCGCGTCTACGGGTGGGGCCTCTTCAACGCCGGCCTCGACGGCCCCTACACGCTCACGATCGACCTAATGAATGGCTTCAACCTGACGCGCCTCGACAGCGCGACGTACACCACCGGCGCGTACCGCGCGTCCGACTTCCAGCCGCCGGCGGCGCTCGTCGAGTCTCTCGGCACGGCGTGGCCCGTGGACCTGAACGGGAACGGCCTCTACGACGAGCTGCGACTCAACTACACGCTCAACGTGACGTCGACGGCGTCGTTCCACCTCCAGGGCGTGATTTGGGGGACGGCAGGATGCTGCACGAACTGGGTGTCGTACGAAGCGACCCCGGCGGTCGGCGTGGGCGTACACGAGCTGACGTTCCCCTTCCCCGGCGGCATGCTGAACGCCTCCCGTCTGGACGGTCCGTACACGTACTACGTGAGCGTCATCCAGTGGTTCCCGACGTTCGGCGGGTCCGTCGGCTACACCGTGAGTTCGAAGAGCGTCACGACGCCCGCATACACGTACACGCAGTTCGATCCGCCATGGGTCCGTATGGTGCGACCCTTCTCGGACCATGGTGTCGACCTGGACGGCGACGGCCTCTTCGAGGAGATCGTCGTCCACGTCCCGATCCACCTCGACCGGCCGTCCGAAGTGACCGTTTCCGGATCGCTCGGGCCCGATCCGCTCGTCTTCGCGATTCCCCTCGAACCGATGTCGCTCCCGGCCGGCGACGCGAGCGTGGACCTCGTGTTCCCGGCCTTCGCCCTCAATCAGGCGAAGACTAGCGGCCCTTACACCGTCTTCGTGCAGATGACCGCCTCGATCCTCCCGCAGTTCCCGCAGGGCGCGACGTACACGACCGCAGCGTACGACTACCGCCAGCTCAGCCCGGTCTCCGCGACGCTCGGCACGCCCGGCTGGCAGACCGTCGATGCGGACGGCGACGGCAAGGCCGACTTCCTCGACATCGGGGTCAACGTGACCGCCTCGAAGACGGGCGACTACTTCGTGCGGAGCTTCCTGACGACCGACCCCTTTCCGAGTCCCGAGCACCAGGCCGGGCGCCTTGTCCATCTGGACGCCGGCACCACGACGAACGTCAGCGTCCGGTACAGCGG
The DNA here is from genome assembly GCA_035637195.1 of Thermoplasmata archaeon. Taxonomy (GTDB): domain Archaea; phylum Thermoplasmatota; class Thermoplasmata; order RBG-16-68-12; family RBG-16-68-12; genus RBG-16-68-12. Next base: position 4,311 of record DASPXQ010000093.1, read on the forward strand.
GGTCACGCTCAACCGCAGCGCGACGGACGGGCCGTGGTCAGATTTCCTCGGCGTGCGGCGACTCGACACGATCCCCGGCGATCAGGTGTACACCGCCACGAGTTCCCTCGCGTACGCGCGCTCCGATTTCCAGTCCCGTCCGCACACCCGCCTGAACGGGACCGTGCGGTCCTTGACGCGCGGGACGCCGGATCCGTACACGATCGTACTCGCCGCGGACCCAAGCCAAGAGTTCTGGGCATGGGCTTACACCGACGCCGCCGGCAACTACTCGCTCGACGTGTACCCGGGCACCTTCACTCTGACGACCATCGTGCCGCCGTTTCCGGACGCACCGATCGCCCGTCCGGTCTCCGTCGGCGGGCCGACGACCGCGGACCTGGATCTGCCCGCCGCGCCGACGGACCGCCTTTCGTGGGACGCCTCCTTCAGTGCGTGGAACGTCTCCGCCGTCGCGACGACGTGGCGCCACGCCTACGGGAATACGAGTGCCCGCATCTCCGCGGACATCTACGGGAACTTCGATGGGACCGCGGACGCGACGGAGCTCACGTGGTGGATCCGCTACCCCTTCCTCGTCCCCTTCGCGTACCCGGCCGCCTTGTCTGTCGGCGTGAACCTCGGGCTCTCCGTGGACGGGACGCCGTTGTCCGCCGGACCGGGGAGCTTCGTCCTGCTACAAGGCGCGGGGGCGTACACCTCCACCGAGGCGATCATCGGCCAAGCCACGACGACGTTCCGAGATTCGAACCCGCCCGCTCCGGGCCCGGGCCATGCGGTTGATGTGCGACTCCTCCATGACGTACCAAGTTTCGACTTCAACCTCACGCTGACACTGCCCGCGGGCTTCGAGAGCACGGCAACCGCCTCGTCCAACGTGACCCTGATCCACCCGTCTGCCGCGACGTGGATCGTCGATCCGGGTCCGCCCGCGTCGCCCTCCGAGCGATACGCGACCGCGACGATCACGGCGACGCCGGTCCCGGACGCGCAGCCGCCCGTGGCGGCGTTCTCCGCCGGCATCGCGGAGCGCGGCCTCCCGATCTCCTTCGACGGCTCCGGGTCGACGGACAACGTGGGCGTGAGCAACTACACGTGGACGGTCGCGGTGAACGGCACCACGCGCACCACGTACGGATCGTCCTTCACGACGATCTTCACCGAAATCGGCACGTACGCTGTCACGCTCACGGTCCGCGACGGCGCAGGGAACACGGGCAGCGTGACGCACGATCTCACCGTGCGAGACACCCTGCCGCCTCCGACGCCCACCGGTGTCCAGA
>DASPXQ010000094.1:0-13626 GCA_035637195.1 Thermoplasmata archaeon
TCGACGTGCCAGGTGCGGCGCATGTGTTCGTCAAGATCGAGTGGCTCGCGCCTCCGGCGTCCGTCAACACGACGATGACCGGGGTATTATCAGGAGCCGCCACCGGACCGAGGCCGTCGCCCCGATCGACCAATACGCTCACCGTAAAGGTGTGCACGACGCCGACCTCGTTCACCGCATTCGGCGAGATCGAGATCGACGCGTCGACGAACCTCTTGACGGCGTCCGCCGAGTTCGGCGAGACGCCATCCGTGGACCGGGTCAAGGAGACACCGAGGACGTCGAGCATCACGGACGCATGGCCTGTGACCAGTCCCGCGTCGTTTGACGTGAAGACAATCGTGCACTGGCCAAGGCTATCGAGGTTGTCGCCGGCATCATCGCACGTGCTCGCTCCTGCGTTCAACGAAGAGGATGCGCCGTTCGAATCCGTCAGGGTGAAGCTGACGTGGCCGACGATTGCGGGGACAAAGCCCGCGCCGTCCCCGGAGTTCGCCTCGACCGCTACCGTGAACGTGTGCTCGGTTCCGACCTCGTTCGCGGCGGACGGTCCGATCGTGATGGATGCGTCGACGAAGACCTTCGTCGCGGGGCCGGAGTTGGGTGCGATGCCGTCGGTCTTCACGTGAACGGAATTCCCGGCGATGATGACATCCGCCTCCGCGCTGCCGGTGACGACGCCCGCCGATGGCGACGAGAATGTCACTGTGCAGATGCCGCCGACAGTTCCGGGATACGCGCAGTCATCCGAGATGGGAGTGACCGATGCGCCATTCGCTGCCGTGAGAGTCGCGGTCACGATCGTGCCGTCGGGCGCGGGGGTCGACGACCCTCCCGAGGTCTGGGTGACCGTCACTGTGAATGTGTGCGGATCGTTAATCTCGTTCACATCGTTTGGAGCGATCTGGATGTTCGCTGCGCAAATCGGGAACGGAGTCGGTCCGGCGAAGTCCTTCAGTTCTGCAGTGAAGGACTGGGAGCTGCGAGTCTTGCCCATGATCGACGTGATGCAAGGCGTCTCTGAGAACAACGCGGTCGCGTCAAACCCGAACTCCGTGAAGGAGTTCTTCGTCAGACTCATGATCTCGGAGCCGTGACGGTCGTAGTTCGGCCACGGACCGCCGTTGATCGTGCCGCCGTTGTTGAATGCACAGATCGTGTCGGCGCTGTTGCAACCCGAGCCTGTGAGTGTAACCGCGTTGGTGTACCCTGTTCCTGTCCACTCCCGGAGGGTGACGCTCCCAAGAGCTCCACCGTTCAGGAAGTCCATGGAGACGATGAGGTCGCCGATCGTTCGGTCGCCTTTGAAGTGGCACCCGTTGTGGGAGTCGACATCATTCGTGTCGCAAAATCCGTTGGTGTCATTGCCATCCAGCGCGACTTGGTCCTGGAACAGCTCCACATCGATGTGGCTGTCACCGCTCGGGTCAAGGCGCTCGAAACCCGCGTAGATGATCAAGTCGCCGCCTGGACTCAGGGTCGCGTACGCATACACGTTCACCAGGTCGTCCTTCGCCGGCACATTCCCCGTGTCCCAATGCCACGTGTCGCCCGGAGGGGCGATCGGATCGTTGTTCTTGTTCGACCCGCCGGCGCCGGAGAAGGTTGACCGGTCGGTGAACCCACTTTGAGAAAGATCATCTTTGATGAAGGTTCCGGCGAGCCCGCCGAAGCCGCCGGGATGGTAGACGCCGAATCCGTCGAAGATGTCGGCCCAGTCCGGTCCGTTGAGCGCATTTGCGTCGCCGAGGATGTTCGTCAGGCCGCCCTCGCCCGTCCCGGGGCCGAGTTCGAATAGATCGTCATTGTGTACCGCGTGAGTCGTTGGGACTGAAATGGCGGCAAGGGCCATGACACCGATGAGCAGCGCCGCGTAGGTGGCGCGCCTTACGGAATGCCGGTCGCGCGAAGCATCTGCGACCCTCACGGGACGCGAGACCCTCGAGGGCGCGGCGATTGGCCGAACGGCTTTCACGCGCCGGACCGGCAAGCTCGGCCCCGTACTGCGCACTGCAATTCTGGGTGCGGGGGTTGGCGCAGCTCGTACGGGAGCGGGGACAGGACTCTCCGCAACGGGCGCGACCTGAACGGTCGTCGACGCGAGACTCGGTTCCTCTTTCGGTCGCCGGTCTACGGCAACCCGTCCGACAAAAACTCGAAGGAGATCCACTTCGAGTTGCTCCAGCTCGAGGAGAGCGGCTTGATACGAACCCGCGGCCAGGAACGACTTGGTCTTTTGGATCTGCGGGAAATACGCAGCCATCGGAATTTGGAACGCGCTCGCAGCGCGGACCAGCGACCGGACTTGATTGGCTTTCCGGATCAGTCGATCCCGTGCCTCCGATACATCGGACGCGTTCCCAGTTCCAGCGAGCGTTCTACTTCGTGCGACATCGAACCCTGACATAATCGAATGCCCCCTCCTGTTGTTTAGTGCGGCGGGCAATCAACCCACCGCAGACCGAGAGCAGATTATGAGCGACTGATATGAGGGCTGTGGAACAGAATTTGCGCGCCCTTCGCGGGGCATTTTCTGAGCCGAAATCACACCAACCATGACGAGGCGATCGCACCGAGTTCTCGGAAATTCATTGTGTCGAACCTGCGGCAGATCGTGAGCCGTCAACCCGACCCGAACGTAGCGGAAACCTCTCCGATTAGGGTACCTTAATTTCCAAAGGAGCGGTATCGTTAATGATTCTCACCGAGGGCTGATTTTCACCGGTCGAATGTTTGTTCGGACCCATTATCACCTAGGCACCGCGATGGCGGCGGGCCGGGCCCCAGGACGCATCGCTGCGACGCCCGGCGAGGCTTCGGGGCGGTGCCCACATACGCAATTCGCTGGTCCCGGGTCCGGTCCACGGTCCTCGCGTTCGTCCTGTGCGCCGTCGCTCTTCTCGCGCCACCGGAAACGCGCGTTGGCGTGTCGGGGACGGCTCTCGATTCCCCGTTCCTTCCCGACGCCGCCCATTTTCTGAACGTGAACGGGTTCCACTTCGATCCTCTCGTCGATCCGCCGAATCTTCCGGCTTCGTTGCGTGACGCGGATTCCACGGCCGATGGATCTTCGTTCTACATTGTCCAACTGCATCCGCCGATCACACGAGAGGCAAAAGCGGAACTCGTCGCCGCCGGGTTCTCGTTGCTCGCCTACGTCAGTTCCAATGCGTTCGTCGTCAAAGCGAATCCCGCGGCGCTCGCGCGAGCGAACAATCTTCCACAAGTCCGCTGGATCGGGGCGTTCGAGCCGGCGTTCAAGCTGAGCCCTCGCCTCCTGGAAGAAGAGCCGACCGACTTCGGGTCCACGCGGACAGCTATCGAAGCCGACGGAACGCCGTCCCTTGCGGGGTCGACGCCGTCTCAACGAACCGCGAGCCGAGTGGTCGGAGATACCGCAGCGGATTCGTCCGCGACATCGCGCTTCCGCGTTACCGTTCTGTCCTTCGAGCGATCGGGAGTGTTGCACGTCGCCGAAGCCATGGCGGCTCTCGGGGCGACCGACATTCTCTGGTCGGCGTCCTCCTCCGGTGTGGTCCGCGCGGAGATCGGTCGAGACGCCCTCGTCCCGCTTGCGCGCAACCCTGACGTGATGTGGATCGATCGGGAGGTCCGCCCGCACACGTTCAACGACATCGCAAGGTGGGTGATCCAGAGTGGCGACGGGACGACGTACGCGACACCGGTCCATGCTCACGGGATCTTCGGGACCGGTCAGCTCGTGACGGTTGGGGACACAGGACTCGACTATCAACACGATGCGTTCGAGGACCCGCTCCACTCCGTCCCGGGACCGGACCACCGCAAGGTCACCGACTACTACGTCCCCTCGGACGCCCGCGGGGATTCGTCGGACAACGGGATCAACCACGGCACGCATGTCGCGGGGACCGTGGCGGGCGACGACGGCACGTGGCACGTGTACGACGGAGACGCGACGGGGTCGAACGGAACCGCGGGACCTCACGACGGCCAGGCGTTCGATGCGACGGTCCAAGCGCAAGACCTCTCGACTGATGGCGCGACGATCAATCCTCCTTCCGATTTGCATGACATGTACCAAGCGGCTTCGGACCGCAACTCGTCCATCCACACGAACAGCTGGGGTTCCTGCTGCAGCGACTACATTTCCGAGGCGTCCCAGACGGACGACTTCGTGTGGACCCATCCGGACTTCGTCGTCCTCTACGCCGCGGGGAACTCCGGCCCCAGCCTTTCGACGCTCAACCCCTACGCAGTCGCGAAGAACGTCATCGCGGTGGGCGCGTCCCAGAACGGAGCGAGCCGAGATCGGATGGCCACGTTCAGTAGCCGCGGACCCACGGCCGATGGACGGTTGAAGCCGGACGTCCTTGCCCCCGGCGTCTTCATCTGGTCCGCACACGGCTGCGATCCCGGCGGACAATGCGACGACTACGTCCAGTTCAGCGGGACGAGCATGGCGACGCCGACCGCCGCGGGAGCGGTCGCGCTCCTCCGGCAATACTACATGGACGGATGGTACCCGACGGGGACCAAGCAGTCCTCGGATCGATTCGTCCCCTCGGCGGCTCTCGTCAAAGCGACGCTGATCAACGGCGCGACGGAGATCGCGGGGACGGGGGCGTACGACAACGGAGAGAACCGCTACCCGAACTTCAACCAGGGATGGGGGCGCATCCTCCTCGACGACGCCTTGTTCTTCCAGGGCGACGCGCGGACCCTCTGGCTCGACGACTACCGGGCCGGCGTGGACACGGGCGGATCGGTGACGTACCAGATCGCGATCGCGGACGCGTCGATGCCCGTCGAGGTCACGCTCGTCTGGAGCGATTTCGCGGGCGCACCGATGTCGAGTCCGAACCTAGTGAACGATCTCGACCTCGTCGTGACGGGGCCCGATGGCACAACGTACGATGGCAACCAATACACGGGCTACAATCCCGGCGAGTCGCAACGGAACGCGACCGGCGCGGACCACCTGAACAACGTCGAGGGCGTCCTGGCGCGCACCGGCGTGCAATCGGGCATCTGGACCATCACGGTCTCCGGATACAACGTGCCCGAAGGACCGCAGCCCTACGCGGTCGTCGCCACGGGCGGCATCACGCGCCAGAAGGGAATCGTCCAGATGGATCGCAACTCCTACCAATCCAGCGCATCCGTGCAAGTCCAGGTGCTCGACGCGGATCTCAATATAGACCCGGGGACGCCGGACACGGCCACCGTGTCGATGTCCAGCACGACCGAGGCGGTGCCGGAATCGCTCACGCTCACCGAGACCGGTCCATCGACCGCGGTCTTCCGCGGATCGATCCAGCTCACGAGGAGCGCCATCCCGCTTCCGGACGGCCGGCTCCAGGTCCAGAACGGCGACACGATCGGCGCAGAATATTTCGACGCGGACGACGGCCTCGGCGGAAGCGGACCGGTGGACGACTACGCGCTCGTCGACGACGCACCGCCGATCATCGCGAACGTCGGCGCGCAGACCGTCCGGTTCTTCCGCGCGACGGTCACCTGGACCACCGACGAGGCGAGCGATTCCGTGGTATACTGGGGCACGGGGGCTCCTTCGACGCCGAAATCGGACGCGCGCCGCGTGACGAACCATGCGATCATCATCGCGGGGCTCGCGGCGAGCACGACCTATTACTACTACGTACTGTCGACGGACGAGGCGGGGAACACGGCCCGCGCGGACAACGGCGGCGCGTTCTACTCGTTCCGCACCCCCTCGAGGCCGCCCGAGTCACCGCCGGACTCGGAATGGCCGCAGTTCCATCACGACGGGGAACGAGGGGGCGTGGGCTCGTCTCCCTATGCGATGCCTCTCACCGCTCGGTGGAACACGACGCAAGGCTCGCGGATCCACTGGAGCAACCCGGTCATCGACGATCACACCGTCTTCTACACGGAAAGGGAAGGGACCGTGACCGCGCTCGACCTGGGCACGGGCGCGGTGAAATGGCAGGCGTTCCTGGGAGACTTCGGGTACGTGCACGGCACGCCCGCGGTCGACTCCGGGAGCGTCTACGTCGCGATGGTGACGGGCGGCGGTACCGCCGTGACCCTCTTCGCGCTGGACGAGACGACCGGCGCCGTCCGATGGCGACACGCGTCCCCCGCTCCGGCCGCGAACGCCTTCACGACCCCCGCGGTGGATGGGACGACCGTCTATTGGTACGACTACAGCGGACGCATGCTCCATGCGACGGACGTCGCGAATGGAGCCGACCGCTGGACGTACCCGATGCCGGACAAAGGGTTCCAGGGCCCCACGGTATGGGCCGGGATCGTGTACGTCACGGATGGCGTGGGAGACGTCCTCGCGATCGACGCCCCGAGCGGGACGGAGTTCTGGCGCACGAGCGTCGGGTCCGCGATCACATCGGCGCCGACGCTCGCGGGCGGGGTCCTGTACGTCGGAGATTACAAGGGCTCCGTGCACGCGATCAACCCGCTGAACGGATCGACGATCTGGAAGGCGCCGCTGGTCGGGAAGGCCGTCGACCTCTCCTCCCCGGTCGTCGCCGAGGGACTGGTCTTCGTCGGCGTCTTCGCGACCGAGACGGGCGCGGGTCGGATTGCCGCCCTCGACGCGGCGACGGGGTCCATCGTCTGGAGGTCGTTCATGGTGAAGGGGCCCGTCGCCGCCTCCGTCGCCTACGACAACGGCACGGTGTTCGTCGCCGCGTGGGACGGGATGCTGTACGCCCGGAAGGCGTCGAACGGCGCTGCGCTCCAATCGGTGCTCGTCTCGCCCGCGGGCAGTACGTCCTCCGTCGCGATCGGGGACGGCTACCTCGTCGTCGGCGACGAGTCGGGAAAGATGAGCGCGTTCAGCTTCGCCGATGCGGGGACCGTTCGCCGAATCGCGGTCGACCCCTCCACCGCGGACGTGGCGTTGATGGGCTCCGTCGCGCTGGGCGCCCATGCGTACGACGCCCTTGACAACGCGGTCGGCGGGGTGACGTTCTCCTGGTCTTCCACCGGAGGCCTCGGCACGTTGACGCCCGCAACGGGGTCGGGAGACCGGGCCGTCTACACGGCCGGCACCGTCGCGGGCACGGACACCGCGAGGGCTACGAACGGAAGCGTGTCCGGCCTCGCGACGATCCGAATCGCCCCGGGCGGCCTCAACCGGATCGACGTGACTCCGGCGACCGGAACGGTCCCGGCCGGGGGCACCGGGCAGTTTGCGGCGATCGGAAAAGATGCGAACGGCAACGCAGTCTCTCTGTCTTCCGTCGCCTGGAGCACCGCAGGCGGACTCGGCACGATCGACTCGAACGGGCTCTTCACCGCCGGAGGCGCCCTCGGCACCGGCACCGTCACGGCCACCAGCGGCGGGATCTCCGGGGGCGCGGTCGTCCAGGTCGTCGCCGGGCCGCTCGCGTCGATTGCGATCTCCCCCGCGACGGTCGTCGCCGAGGCCAGCGCCACGGTCGTCCTGGAGGCGCTCCCCGAGGATGCGTACGGGAACCCGATTTCCAGCGTCCCGGTGTCCTGGTCCACGACGATCGGCGATGTGACCCCGATCGACGTCGATGGGATGCACGCGTTGTTCCGCGCACCCGTTGCGGCGGGAACGGGCACGATCACCGTCTCCTCGGGCCCCTTGTCGACGCCGGTCAGCGTGCGCATCGTTAGCGGCGCGATGGAACGGATCCTGGTGATCCCTTCGACGGTCCAGGTGCGCGTCGGCGGCAGCATCGAGCTCCAGGCGCTCGCGCTCGACCGCTACGGAAACGAGGTCGGCAACGTGACGTTCGCCTGGTCGTCCACGATCGGCTCGCTCCAGGTTGCGGCGGACGGCCGCAGCGCTTCGCTGTCGGGCGGGGACCAGACAGGAAGCGGCACGCTCACGGTCAGCTCCGGGACGAAGACGACAACGGTCGGGGTCACGGTCGTGGAGGCGGGATTCCCTCCCGAAAGGATCCTCGGCATGCCGACGGGCTTGCTGCTGTTCGTCCTCACGATCCTCCTCTCCGTCGTCGCGATTGTCCTCTCCCGGAAAAACCGCCGGCTCGTGCGGCATGCGGAGAGCACGCGGGCCGCGCCGGGCGTGGCGGTTGAGGCGCCGTCCGTCGACGAGAATCTCGAGGAACCGCTCGAAGAGTATCCGTTGTAGGGCCTCAAGTTCCGCCCGAGACCGGTAGGTTTACGGTACCCTGAACGTTGCCCTCGGCACGGCGACGCACGCGGTCTGTCCGCTCTGTGGGAAGTCCTCGAGTCTCCGCTCCTTCCCGTCCGGGAGCGGCACCGACATCGCCCTCCAATCGTTCCGGGGCAAAGGCCGGGGTCGCGGCTTCGAGGCGATTCCTTCGGGTTCCGGCATGGAGGATCCGGCGTTGACGAACGCGGTCCGCGAGAAGGTCCGGACAATCGTACAGACTTTCGAGGTCCATGGACTCCCGTTGGAACTGGATCGGCCCGAGCGGGAGGCACTCCGAAATCGCGTTGCGGCGCTCGAGCGTCAACTCGACGTGGAGCGGAGGTCCCACGAGCCCCTCGAGATGCGCGTCACGGAGCTCGCGGCCGAGCTCGAGCGGGACCGGCTCCTGCGCCTCAACACGCTCGCGCAGGTCGGCAGGCTGTCGGCCCAGCTCGACCACGCCAAGGAAACCCAGGAGCATCTCTTCGCCGCGTCGCGTCAATGCATCCTCAGCCTCCGTGCGTTGCGGGAACAACTCAAGGGTGTACCGTTCGCCGCGCAATCCCTGACGCCGCTCGTCCACGACGTCAAGGGGGTCGTCGATCTGATTCAGGAGTTGCGTTCGGTGTCGTCCATCCGCTCCGCGGCCGAGGACGACCTCGTCACCCGGTAGCGGCGATTCTGCGACGAGACGAGCCCCTTCTCTTCGAGGCGCCCCAAGTGGTAGGCGGCGAGCTGGCGGGTGATCCCGAGGATCGTCGCGATCTTGGTCGCCGTGCTCTCGCCGCTGCGGTTCAACGCATTCCAGATGCGGAGGCGCAGATCCCGAAAGCCCCAGTGCTTCCCGAACAGATCGTTCTTCGCGAGCTGCTCCGAATCTCCGCTGACGTAGTAGCGGGACCGCCCGTCCGCCTTCCGCTCGTACAGGAGGCCGTCGCGCACCAGCACCTGGAGGTGATGCCGCGCCGTCCCGACCCCGATGCGGAGAGACCGGACGATCGACCGGAAGTGGTCGCCCGGGAGGAGGAGCAAGTGCTCGTACACCCGCCGGCGCGTCGCCTGCTCGAGTTGCTGGCGCGGGCCGAGGCGTTGGGGCAATGCGGCCCCGTCAGTGGGACGTCCCGGACTCGCGGGCGTCCGGTTCGGGGCGGATACGCTCGAAGGTCGAATCGGTCGGTTGCCTTGCATGCTCTGCGCTTACCCCGCGGTTACCCCTTGACGACAATCGACGCACGGGAGCGCGGTTCTGCGGACGCACGCTGCAACTCCTTCCGCACGATCCTCCTAGCCACCTGCCTCAGGAACCCCTCGGTCGCGGCCTTCGGGGCCACGAGGATGAGTTCATCGATTCCGAACTTCGTCGCGAGGAGCCGGCGAGATTCCGTCTCGATGACGATGGTCGAAGGGCTCGCGTCTCCGAGCGTCTCGGCGATCGTCTGCACGGAGGCGAACATCGTCGCCGCCATCACCGTGAGCACCTCGTGCGGCACCGGGTTCCGCGTCCAGCCTGCGACCAAAATGCCGGTCTGACGCAACAGTAACGCGGCGTCGAGCGGACCGTCTGGATCGACGATCGACAGGATGGATGCACCGCGCTCCTCCAACTGAGCCATGATTCGGAACCCTCTCCCCCACGACGACTTTCTCGGCGGTAGTATTAGGAAGGAGGGATAAAAAGGATTTGTTAAGTTCAGTTTGGCAAGTCGATCCCGCGATGGTCGGCGTCCGGGGACGGTCTACAGCGGTTTGATGTGCCTCGACACCGCGACCGCGGTGACCGCCCAGGCCACCAGGACCGGCCATCCGTACGCCAGGAACAGGAGGAAGGCCGTGTTGAGCTGGAAGTGATCGAGCGCGAATGACCCGTCCACGGCCGGGAGCATCGCGGAGGCGATCGCGCCGAAGATGATCGCCGCGGCGATCGGAGGGGCGATGGCCCAGCGGACTCCGGAGAGGCCCCGCCGGACCGTCAGTCGCTCGCTCACGAGCTCCCGGAGGAGGCTTCGAGCCTCGTGCATCGTCCCCGACGCAGGTACGATGACGGACGGGGACGGGCGGACCTCGACGATCGCAACGTCCCGTTCCATCGCGCCCAGGATGTCATCGAGCTCGTCCTCGACGTCCCGGTCGGTCCCCGCGTCCAGAGCGGGGATCTGAATCTGGGCCCGGGCGGAGCCGCGGATCACGGCGATGCGCTGATCCAGCTCCGCCACCGCATGGCCGATCGAGGAGACGTGCAACGAGGCGGCGATCGCCAAGCCGACGACGAGCAGGGTCGAGGCGATGAGGGTGACGACATACGTCTGCGACGAGGCCGCCGGCGAGAACCACGCCCCGGAGGTCGCGACGGCCGTGGCCCACGCGAGGTCCCCAATGGCGACCAGGGCGGCGGCGAACGCAATCGTTACGACCGCCACCCGCTTCCCGCTCATGCGACCCCTCGCCCTCGACGCATAGGCGCCTCCGTCAGTTAGTCCTTTCGGCCCGCGAAAGGCCCGTCGGCGTGCGCTCCCCCCTTGTCAATTTGACCTGAGTCAAGCCCACTTGTCTGAGGCGGTTATACCCCCCCTCGCCGACACCCATCGCATGAAGACTACCCTCGAGCCGGCCGGGAACGAATCTCCGTTCGAGCGCCTCGGGACCTCGGGAAAACTGATGATGCAAGAACGCGACGTCGAGCAGCTCGAGACGATCATGACGCCGGACGCCCGCCTCGCGGAGATCCTCGAGGAGATCTCGGCCCAGGTCTACGGGGTGCACGCGATCGTGATCGGGGACCGCAACGGCCTGCCGATCGCCTCCTCCCTCCGGGGACGCCCCTCGATGGCCGCGACGGCGATGGCGACGCTCGCCATGACCGCCGCCGGCAAGATCACACACAGCCTCTCCCTCCCGGATCCCGAGGACATCACGATCCACGCCGGCTCCTGGAACGTCGTGATCCTGAGCCTCGGGGATGGATGCACCCTCGCGGCGGTCGCGGGCCCGAAGACGGAGCCTGCATCCCTCAGCTGGATCATGCGCCTGAACTCGGAAGAGATCCGCGAACTCCTGGACATCATGCGGTAGCCGGACGTTCTCAACGTCGAGAGCGTTGGCCATTCTGGGGAACTTATTTAGCCCGTGCCACCCCTCCCTACCCCCACGGGGGCAGGGAGCATGGGGGATACCTTTCGTTCGTTCAGTGCGTTGTGTCTTGCGATCGTGATGGTCGGCTCGATCGGCGTCGTGCCGGTCGCCTCGCTCGCGCAGGCGGTTGGACGCGCGGCCAACTCGGACGCGCTGGCGCTCGCGAGCGCGGAGGCGGCCGAGGCGTTGCGAGGCCTGCAGCGCTGGGATGGCGGGCCCGTCGCCGTCCGTCCGGTCTTCTCGGACGTGAATCGACCGATCGAAGTGATCATCGAACTTGGTGGCCGTTCACTGGCGGCCGAGCAGTCGTTGCGCGCGGCGATGGGGATGCCCTCCCTCGATGGAGCCGCGCAGCGAGCGTACGTCGCGTCGGTGCGCGCGTCCCATGCGGATGTCCGCACGGCGATCATGGCGGCGGGCGGGACGGTCCGCTACGATTACGCAATCGTCTACAACGGAATCGCCGCGGTCCTGGATCGCGCGGCGCTCCTCCGGATTGCGGGGATGCCGGGAATCGTCCACATCTCCCCGACGCAGGTCGCCACGATCGCCCTCGATCAGAGCGTGCCGTTCATCCTCGGCGACAAGACGTACGAGGAGCTCGGCGCGGACGGCACGGGCGTGCGCATCGCGGTCATCGACACCGGGATTGATTACACGCACGCGGCGTTCGGCGGAAGCGGCATTCCCGACGAGTACGGGGCGAATGACCCGACCGTCATCGAGGACGGCACGTTCCCGACCGCGAAGGTGATCGGCGGGACGGACCTCGTCGGCGAGCTCTACGATGCCCGCGGCGCGAACGCGCCCGGCGGCGCGTGCAGCGCGACCCCTCACCCCGACCCCGATCCCCTGGATGTCAACGGCCACGGGACGCACTCGTCCGACACGGCCGCAGGCATGACCGTCGAGGACGAGGACGGGGACATCCTGACGCCGCACGGCGTCGCGCCGGGCGCGTCCTTGTACATGATCAAGATCTTCAGCGGGTGCGCGGTCGACGGGACCGCGAGCACCTCGAATGCGAACGTCATCGCCGCGATCGAGTGGGCGACGGACCCGAACCAGGACGGAGACACCTCCGACCACGCAGACGTCATCAACATGTCCCTCGGGGGCGCCTTCGGACGCGATACCGAGGCGGGCGCCCAAGCGTCCGATGCCGCGGTGGATGTCGGCGTCATCGTCGTCGCATCGGCGGGCAATTCCGGGAACCTCGCATACATCACGGGCGCCCCGGCAGCCGCGACCGAGGCGATCAGCGTCGCGGCGGGGAACGATCCCGGGATCAAGCTCCAACTCCTGACGGTCGCGAACAGCGGCAGTACGGACGGGGACAAGGAATCCGTCGAAGGCGCGTTCACGCCGCCCCTCGCCGAGACGGGGACGAAGTCCGGCCTCGCGGCGAGGCTCGGTGACTTCCTCTCGCCCGCGGCGCAGCTGTGCACCGCCCTTCCCGCCGGGAGCCTCACGGGGAGGATCCCACTCGTGTCGCGCGGCACCTGTACGTTCCAGTTGAAAGTGGAGAACGCGCAGGCCGCCGGCGCGATCGCCGTCGTGGTCTACAACAGCGTCGTCGGAGACCCGATCGTCATGGGTGGCGTCGGCGGCGTGACGATCCCCGCCGTCATGATCAGCCGGGCCGACGGCGTGGCCCTGACGGCCACGATCGATGCCGATACGACGTTCACGCTGGACCCGGTGAACCAGAAGCCGATTCCGGACCGTCTCGCGCCGTTCACGTCGCGCGGTCCGCGGTTCAACGATGCCTCGATCAAGCCGGACGTCACCGCGCCGGGCGTCTCGATCCTATCCGCGCTCGTCGGCTCGGGCACCGGGGCGACCTCCGTGTCCGGCACCTCGTTCTCCTCGCCGCACGTCGCGGGGGCGGCCGCAATCCTGCGGCAGCTCCACCCCGATTGGAGCGTGGAGGAGATCAAGGCGCTCCTGATGAACACCGCGACGGACGCGAAGCCCACGACGACGACCCCTTACTCGGTCTCGCTGATGGGCGCCGGCCGCGTCCGCGTCGACGTCGCGGCGACGACAGAATCCGTCGTGGTCCCAGGGAGTGCGTCGTTCGGCGTCGTGGAGTCGAGCGCCTCCGGCACGATGCAGTACAACGTCAACCTGGAAGTGCGCAACAAGGGAGACGCGTCCAAGTCGTTCGACCTGACCTCCGCGTTCCGGGTGCCGGGCGACGTCGGTGGGGCGATCAGCCTCGTCCATCCCGCCAGTCTGTCGGTCGACGCGGGCGGTTCGACCGACTTCGCGCTGAGCCTCCGGGTGAACTACGACACCCTCGGCGGCGTCCTGTTCGAGAAGGACGGGTTCCTCACCCTCACGGAATCGGGAGGCGG
>DASPXQ010000095.1:0-7360 GCA_035637195.1 Thermoplasmata archaeon
TCTTCAGGAGCGGCGTCATCTCCGCGTGATCCGCGAAGTCGTAGCGGTACTCGCCCTGCAGGTTCGGGGCGGCGGCGCTCTGGGCCGCGATGAAGCGGATGTCCTTTCCGTGGATCGCCTCCGCGAGGAACGGCAGGGCGAAGCCGCCGAAGTTCGAGCCGCCGCCGAGGCAGGAGATCATGACGTCGGGATACTCGCCCGCGTGCTCGAATTGCCGCTGGGTCTCGAGACCGATGACCGTCTGATGGAGGAGCACGTGGTTGAGCACGGACCCGAGGCAGTAGATCGCCTTGTCGTCCCCTTGCGCGTCCTCGAGACCTTCCGACACCGCGATGCCCAGGGCCCCCGGGTGGTGCGGGTCTTTCGCGAGGAGCGCTCGTCCGACCGCGGTCTCCTTGCTCGGGGACGGGTGGACCGTCGCGCCGTACAGCTTCATGAACTGACGCCGCTGGGTCTTCCAGTCGTGGACGGCCCGGACCCAGTAGATCGTCGTCTTCAGGCCCGTGAGGCTCGCCGCGTACGCGAGCGCGGTCCCCCACTGGCCCGCTCCAGTCTCCGTGGTGAGACGTTCGTACCCCTCTTCCTTCGCGTACCACGCCTGCGCCAGGGCGGTGTTCACCTTGTGGCTGCCCGTGGGGCTGTAGAACTCCGCCTTGTAGTAGAGGCGCGCGGGCGTGCCGAGGCGCTTCTCGAGGCGTCGGGCCCGAATCAGCGGCCGAGGTCGACCCGCCTGCCGATACAGGTCCTGGATCTCCTGGGGGATGTCGATCCACCGCTGCGTCGAGTTCTCCTGGCGCAGGCACTCCCGAAGGAGCAAGTTCGGCAACGCCTTGATTCGGGACGGCCCCGTCTCGGGGTCCTTCGGAGGCGGGAGTGGCTCCGGTAGATCCGCCTGGATGTTGTACCATCGCGTGGGTCGTTCGTCCTCGGGCAGCGTAACGACCACGGCGTCGGCTTGAGACATGATCCTACCAAAACCCGACGGCGCGGTATGGCCGCCCGGGGCAAAAGGCTTGCCGCGCGTCACGCTTCGAGACCGTGTCGTTCGACGATTTCGACCGCGCCCGGGGGCATCGTCCGCGCGATCTCTTCGATCGGCACCGCGAACGCCGCCGCGAGTCGCTTCGCGACCGCCTCGCGGTCCTCTTTTCCCGGGGCGAGGACGACATACCGGGCCGCGCGGGCGGCGACCGCGGACACCGGACCGCCCATGATCTTCCGGTGCCCGTCCACCTCGACCTCCCCAATCGCGAGCCGGATGGGGAGATCGTGAACGTAGTTCCGCTTCCCGCGGATCACGAACGCCCCTCGAGGGAGGAACTCGCCGGACTCCGCTTGTTTCGACACCTGCTCGGGCAACACCCAGTAGGCGCTCCCGCCCGCGAGGCCGGCGGACCACGCCTTGCTGTACGCGAGGGCGAACTCGCACGCTTCCCGCAGCGTCGCCTCGGACGCCTTCGCCCCGTCGTTGATCACGGTGGACGGAGCGCCGTGGACATCGGCGTGCGCATACCGGTCCCCTTCCTTCAGGTGCTTCTTGACGAGCTGGTCGTTCGTGCGGGCGTCGCGGCCTCCGAGGATCAGATAGCCCTCGGACGATAGGGTCCATCGATACGCCTCGAACCACAACCTCTTCGTCGCCTTCACGCGAGGACGTCTTGCGGCCTTGACCGCCTTCGCGGTCGCGGCTTCCATCTCTGCGCGAGTCGCCGTGATCGCTTCCTCGACCCGTTGCGCCTTGAGGAGCGCCTCGCGTCGACGGTCGTAGAGCGCTTGCGCGTTCGCGGTCACGTCGTTCTCGTAATCCAGGGTGATCGTGTCAAGGTCGCCGATCGACAACGTGACGGTGCGCTCTTTCCGATCGATCGCCTTGACTTGTCCGTGTTCCGGCGGATCTCGGCCTTCCCGGACTGCCTTGAGGAGCTCGTCGAACACCGAGTAATGGCCGTACAGGAACACGGCTTGCGCCTCGAGGAGGGTCGCTTCTTCTCGGAGGGCCGCCAAAGATTCCTCCTGCTGCGCGATCCGCCGAAGGTACTTCGCCGCCGCACTCTCGGCTTTCGCCCCTTCGGCCTCCGGCTCCGCGACCGTCAGGTAATGCGAGAGGGCTTCGTTGAACGTCGGGAACTCGCGGCGCTCCAGGCCGCGGTGCTGGATCAATTCGATGGGCGTCGCCTCCACCGCTCGGCCTGCCTGGAACACGACTGCCGGGCGGCGCTCCTGCTCGACCGCGACCGCGAGGTTGTTGAGCGCGGTGTAGAGCCCATCGATCTGCGAATCCGTCAGCTCTCGCACCCTGGTTTCTTTCGGGACCGCTGCCCGGAGGCACAACTCCTCCGCGTACGTCCCGCCAAGATTGAGGATGCTCGCGAGCACCCGCACCACCTGGCCTTTCGCACCCCGCAAGGTTTCCGCGAACCCACCTCGGTCGAGCTCGAGCGGGTCCACGCCCGCCGCAGGGAACGCGTACGGCTCGCCCACCTGGACCTTGCGGTCCTTGAACGCCTGCGGGGCCTGCACCGCCACGGTCGTGTCGCCTTTCGTGACGATGAGATTCCCGTTCCCGAAGATCTCGAAGATGACGCGGAGCGCGTCGGGACCCCGTTCGACCGCGAAGACCGCGATCCGGTCGAATCCCCGCTGCTCGATCCCAACGATCCGGGCGTTGTCGAGCAACCGCCGAAGCGTCTGCGCGAACGGCGGCGGCGATTCCGGTTTCGTTTCGAGCTCATGCCGGCACAGCCAGCGGCCCGCCTTGGAGTAGAGTTCCGCCTTCCCGCCACCGGCAAGGTTGATCCGGAGGATGGCTTCGTCTTCCCTCTGATAGATCTTGTCGACGTGCCCGCCGACGAGCCCCTGCCACTCCGCGACGAGAGCGCGGAGGTCGAAGGAGGTCAGGGAAGTCTTCATCTGGCGGTGCGAAGACCTGTGCGTTACTTAATCATTGGTCCACGAGGCTAGGCTTTCGCCAAGGTCTCGTCAATCGTGCGCGTTGTGGCCTTGATCCGAAACCCCGCGAGACTCAGATCGGCTTCCCGTTCATAGACGGCGATGAGGACGGCATCGGACCCCGCTTCCGCGGCGAGGATGGTGCCCTCGGCGCACTTGATGACCGCCTGTTCGAACTCTCCCTGCCCGAGTCCTTCGGCGATTCTCCGCACCGCCTCGACCGCCGCCACGCCAATCGCCGCCATCGCTTCCGGTTCTTGGCCCGGTGAGAGATGGTGGACGATAAGCAGGCCGTCCCGCCGAGCGACCGCGACCGAGCGGCATCCCGTGACGCGCGACAATTCGCGGAGGATCCGTCGGAGCTCGTCCGCGACGCCGGGCGGAACGCTAGCGGGGAGAGGGCTCGCGTCGCTCAGGGAATATCGCCCCGCGGGACTCCGGATTTTCCGGAATAAACGTTGTCGCTCAGTTATCGATTCCGGAACCGCGGGTGCGCGGGAACGTTTATGCGCCTCCCCAGGGTTGGCCCGCACCGCTGCCGCAGTGGCTTAGGGGTAGAGCGGCGCCTTGGTAAACCGCCGCGAGCGGTCCAAACAGGCGCAGGTCGGGGGTTCAATTCCCCCCTGCGGCTCTTCAGAAAAGCCGTTAAGCGTACGCCCCTTTTCCAGCCCCGGCAATGGCCAGGAAGAAACTCGCTGCCACCAAGGTGGTGATGGAAGAGTTCGTTGAGCCCGCGATGGGGTACTACCGGGAGGTGCTCGATCGCATCAGCCCCTACTTCTTCTCTCCGCAGCTCGTTCGTCTCGTGGGCTTCCAACAGCTTATTGTGTCGAGGTCGTACCAAGTCAAGCGGGAAGATGCGCGAACAACGAAGGGCGTTGACTACGTGAGGGAGTGCGTATCCCGCATTAGTACCCCCCGCGACCTGATTGACGTCATGCGATCCTGGCTGGCATTCGACCTTAACCTCACATGCCCGGCATTCCACGATCCGATTATCGCGACCTACATCCGGAAGAACTACTGCCTCATCGGTACACGACATTGGGACTGCCACAATTGTCCGCGGATTCCATGCCGAGAGAACCTCATCTGGAATCAGTCGTTCGTCGGTCTGGACGTCGACGCGGAGGGTCGCCTCGAAGAGACTTATCACAGATACCTCGAGTTCCTCGAGGGAAGGGGCTGGTCGGCGTCGTTCAAGCTCTCCTCCCTCAAAGGTCTCCATGTCCTCGTTGGCCTGCCGCGGGATTCTGGGAGCACCCCGTTTGATCGGAATGTAGTGCATTGGGTCGTCGTGCGAGCATTGAAGGAAGCGGGTTTGACAGTGGACGACAACTCCCTAGATCCCGTGCCGATTCTGCGCGCTCCGTTCGCGTTGCACTACAAGCGGCTCACCCCTTCTCTGCCATTCGACGAGAAGACGTTCCAGGAGGCGCTGGAGGTGCATCGGGCGCTGGAACGAATGCCGGAGCGCGAGAGGATTGAGGAGGCTGCCCTTGTCGTAAGGAAGTGGAGGGGTGAGTGGATGGCCGGTCAGGTCCCACCCGCGGCCTTCCAGCCGGATCTGGATCGATGGCGGGAACAGGCCGTGGTGGCGATTTTCCGAGAGCTGCGTCCGAGCAGACGCGGGGCGACAGAAGCGTCACCGCTCTTGCGGAAAGGGCGCGAGATGACGGCGGAGGACGCTCGCCGTGCCCTCGAGATACTCATCCAGGAGGGCAAGTCCGAAAGCTTGGCAGGCCGGATCGTCGAAGGCGCGCAGAAACGGGAACCGAAGGTCGGGAGACCGAAGGCTGAAAGGGAAGTGAAGCTGCGCAGTCAGCCAGACATCCCAGAAGTCGCCCTGAACATTCCACCGCCTCTGCTGTACCTGCTGATCGACAATGCGACGATTCGCGAGATGCGGCAACTGGTAGGGGCCGAGCCCGTCCCGGTTGTTGCGACTTGCAAGACGACGAACGAAGGCATGGACACTCTATTTCGGAATCCGCGGTTCTTCAGGCGGTACGGTCGGAAGTGGAACTCGAAGACGGCCTACATTGGCGGCCTCCACTCCGCATACGTGTACTGCGCCGCGGCCGACTATGTCCTCTCGGTCAAAGAGACAAGCCCATGGGAACGGGACGCGAAGGTTGTCGATGAACTGGAACGCGCCTTGGAACGCGACGAATTCGGGGCGATAGTCGTTCATCTTCTCGGGCTGGACTATTGCAAGGATCATGGTCTCCCGACTGACGGTGCAATGCTCGTCTTCAAGCGCCTGATGCGTGCAGCTCTCGAAACGGATCGAAACGTTGTTGTCACGACCGACCACTCAGGAGAGGATGCGCTCCCCTTCTTCGCGTTGCTGACGTCGCAACCAAGAGAAAATTCGTAATGGGCCATCTTCCAGGGTTCAACACCCGCGAGGATCGGGTCGGTGCCGCCTTCGGCGTGTGAATTCACTACACCTCGCCCCCCGGGGCCTACGAGAGACAGCCGACGTAGGACCTCGCGGCGACAACGTGTGCGAGCTGCATCTGGCTTTCCTGCCCCGCCGGGGTGTTGTCGGCGTAGTGCTCGAGCCAGATCCAGTTGAGGTTCAGAGCCGGGTCCGTGCGCCACTGGAACCCGGGGAACGCGCTGCCATTGCCGGGATGGAAGCTGTCCCAGATCCAGCTTCCCCTGGGAAAGCCGGGGCCGAGATGGTTCTTCTTCGCGCCGTCGATCCAGAAGGCGAGCTCGCCGTTGGACGTGGTCACCGGGTCGTTTAGTTTCACCATCGTCTCGACGCACATCCATGTGTCGAGGGGTGCCCTCAGGCCAGCGTCCTGCAGGAAATCGTTTCCCCAGTAGTTGCCATAGGGATCGCTGTGCATGTCCTTCCAGTAGACGTAGTTGTCGAGGCGCATCGTGGAGGTGACGGGTTCAGTGGCGACGATGAACCGATCGTCGCCCGCCGGCCTCGTCCCGGCCTGGGGATTCGGCCAATCCACAGGAGGGTTCGCCCCGCCCATCCAGACGCCGTTGTGGTGCGGGGTGAAGGGGGAGCGGTACTTCACATAGTACCGGAGGTAGACGGTGTCGTCCTGGGCCCGTCCGTCCGCCGCGAGGTTCTTGAATAGATGCGCGCCGGAACGGACGCCGCCGACCGCAGTCATCAGGAGAGAACTCGAGGCACCGCTCCCAGAGGGGACGTCCGCGACGAAGGACAGGTCGCCTTGGTTCAGGACATCCTCGTACCGCGCGGCGAGCGAGGCGATCGTGCCCTCGTCGAACCTCTCGACGAAGAACACGTCGGGATCGGTTTCGATGCCGACGTCGCCGGGAAATCTCGCGGCGATGCCGTCGGTCACCGTGGCCAGCTTCGGCATCCGGAGGAGCAGCACCGCTGCCGAACCGATCAAGAGGAGTCCGATCAATGACAGGACCGCGATTTTCGACGCCCTCATGGTCCCTCGAGGCCTCTCGGCATAGCCAGCCAAGCATATCTTCCGATGCCCCCGAGAATCGCCGACGATAGTCGCCGCCAAACGCTAAAGTACGACGCCTTGACGAACGACGAGTTGTCGCTGAACCCCGTCTGCGGCCCGCCCCCGAGCGCCGCCGCACGATTCTCTCACGCGGCTCGAGGCACAAGCTCGAGATCCGCCAGGGCTCGTCGAGCCGTATCTTCGATGGTTGGTACGGGACCGAAGAGTTCGGCCTGCAGCTTCGTATCGGCGACGTACTTTCCCGTCTCGAAGTACCGGCCCATGGCCATCATGTCGCGCATGAAAGGAAGGAACAGGCCCCCGATTGTGCCGACGGTCTTGAGCACGAGCAGCGAACCAACGCTCGGTTTCACCTCGCGACCGAGGAGTCTCGTCAAGATGCCCGCGAGTTCGACGGCGGAGACGGGACGGTCCGTTCCGAGGTCGATCCGGCGTCCGACCGCACGAGGCTCGTCGACGGCGAGGGCGAGGCATCGGGCGACATCATCGGGGTGGATGTACGTCCATCGGACCGTCGTCGAGCCGAACGCCATCATTCGCCCTTTCTTGAGGCCCCGGAAGAAGAACCTCGCGCTGCCGCCTCCGAGGAAGGCGCCGGGACGCATGGCCACGAAAGGGACGCCGCTTCTCTCCAGATAGTCCTCGATGAGCTTCTTCTGCCAGAAATGCGGGACGTCGCGCGCCTGATCGCAGGTCAGGATGCTCGTGAAGACGAATCGATGGATCCCCATCTTCTTCGCAGCGTCGACGAGGTTCCGGTTCCCGAGGTCGTCCACTTTCTCCAGCGAGTCGCCCTTTCGGCGGCGCGTGTATCCCGCTGCTGTCGTGACGACCGCGCTGGAGCCGCTCATGGCCCTCTCCAACGACGCGGGGTCGAGCATGTCCCCTCGCGCGATCTCCACCCCTTTCGCCGCGAGCCGGCTCGGGTCCGTTCC
>DASPXQ010000096.1:0-20661 GCA_035637195.1 Thermoplasmata archaeon
CGGTTCCGTCCCGTCCGTTGCGTTCGTGTGGACGTGCAGGTCGCCTCGGATGTCCGTCGGCTCGAGCAGCGTCGGGAGTCGGCCCGAGGCCGCGAGGTCGACCTCGCCCTGGTCCTCCCGCATCTCCGGAGGGATCCAGGCGAGATCCAGGGCCGAGTACATGCTTTCCTCCGTGTCCCCGGCGATCCTCGTTTCATCGCGGAACACCCCGTATTCGTTCATCTTCAGGCCACGCCGTTCCGCCATCGTCCGGACGCGGATGTTGTGGTCCTTCGAACCGGTGAAGTACTGCAACCCCGCGCCCCAGCTCGCCGGATCGAGGATGCGCAGGTCGACCTGGATCGTCCGCGGCGCCCCTTCGTAGTCGGTGTAGGCGAGGCGCACCACGACCTTCGTCTCGCCAGAGGCCAGCGTCTCGACGACGCCGGGCATGCGGACGAACGCCGCGCCCGCGGCCCCTCGGTCCCTCGCGACCGCGAGGATGTCGATGTCGCCCACCGTCTCGCGCATCCGTCGGAACGATCCGGCTGCCTCGATCCGTTCGACCGTCTGGGTGGCGTGCATGTGCGCGACGATTGAGTCGACCACGCGGGCCGCATCGACCAGGAAGGTGCGGGCCTGTCCTTCCTTCGCGAGTTCGACCGCCCGCAGGAGGTTCTCCTCCGTCTTCTCCCCGAACCCTTTGACACGTTGCAGCAGATGCTTCTGTGCCGCGGTCCGCAGGCCATCGAGGTCCGTGATCCCGAGCTGCTGCCAGAGGATCTTGACCTTCTTCGGGCCGAGCCCGCGGACCTTCAGGAGGTCGAGGACACCCGGCGGGAACTTCGCCCGCAGCTCGTCGTGGTACGAGATCCGGCCGGTCGTCACGTATTCCGTGATCTTCTCCCCGAGGGCGGCGCCGATGCCGGGGATCTGGTCGACCCGTCCCTGGCGCACGAGTTCCTCGACGTCGTCGGCGAGGGACTCGAGCTGCCGTGCGGCCCGCTGGTACGACAGGATGCGGAACGTCTCCTCTCCGAGGATGTCGAGCATGTCCGCGATCTCGCTGAATCGCGCGGCGATCTCCTCGTTCTTCATCGCCGCGGCGCGATGTCCCACGGCCGTCTTTATGGTTTCCCGCGCGCTTCGTGCGCCGCGTGATCTGGACGGGCACGTGCGGGTTCGGGCGCCGCCAGTCGGAGGCGTTGCGGGAGCTCGACGCGGTCGAGATCCAAGAGACGTTCTACCGTCCGGTGGCGACGGAGCGCGCGGCCAAGTGGCGATCCTCGGCGCCTCCGGAATTTCGATTCTGCGTGAAGGCCTCGCAGTTCATCACCCACGACGCATCGTCTCCGACGTACCGCAGGGCCGGACGGACGATCCCCCCAGAGGAGCGTGCGACGTACGGTGGGTTCCGCGACACGCCTGCCGTCCGCGAGGGATGGGAAACGACCCGGGCGGTGGCCGATGCCCTCCGGGCCAACGTCATCGTCTTTCAGACTCCCGCCTCGTTCGCTCCGTCGGACGCGAACCGGGCTGCGTTGTACCGGTTCTTCGAGTCGATCCGAACGGACGCAACGAAGGCCGTCGAACTGCGCGGCCCATGGGCGACTCACGTCGTGGAGCGGATCTGTGAGGACCTCGGGCTGGTCCACGCCGTGGACCCGTTCGACCGAGATCCGGCCACGTACGGCCTCGCGTACTTCCGTCTGCACGGGAGCCCGCCTGGGCCGTCGATGTACCGATACACATACACGGACGAGGACCTGTCCCGCCTCCGCTCCATCTGCAAGGAGTACGATGATGTGTATGCGATGTTCAACAATCTCTCCATGCACGCGGACGCGCGGCGCTTCTCTCGGATCGTACGCGATGCCGCCCCGTCGGAGTCTTCGACTCGTCCCTGACATCGGGACGGAAACCTATGTATAGCCGGCCTCTCTGTTTCCGCCGAACCTTGCATGCCCCCCGCCGGCCGCATCCCGCGTGAGATCGTCGCGTTCTTCGCGTCCGCCGGCGGCCACTCGCTGATCGTGAAAGGCCCCGCCGGGACCGGCAAGACGACGTTCGCCTTGCAACTCACGGAGGAGATCGGGGACGTCGCGGCGTCCCACTACCTCAGCTCCCGCGTCTCCGACGAATCTCTATACCATCAATTCACCTGGCTCCAGGACCGCGTCAAGCCGGCCGGTCTCCAGACGGGTCCGAAGGGCCCGCGGCAGACGAAAGTCGCCCGCGACGCGCTGAACCAGCTCGAAGGCAAGCTCGAGGAGGGCAAGGAGGGCGACGAGGCGGAGCCGGAGCCCATCGGCTCGGGCGAGGTCAAGGGCAGCATCCTCGAGGTCGTGCTCGGCGTGGACCTCCCGGAACTGGAGGACGCGTACGACTTCGTCGACGATCGTCTGCCGAAGCGGTCGCTCGTGCTGATTGACTCGATCGACGCGCTCGCCGAGCATTACGGCATCCCGGCCGCACGCCTGATCACGGTCCTGCAGCGGGACCTCGTCGAGGGCAGCAAGCAGAACGTGCTGTACGTCCTCGAGAGCAGCGGGGAGACCCGCCTCGATTACCTGGGCGACGGCGTCGTGAGCCTCGTCTCGTCGGAATACGAAGGCCGCCGCCTCCGCGTGCTCACGATCGAGAAGTTGCGGGGCCAGCAGATCCAGCAGCACCGCTACCTGTACACCCTCGACGCCGGACGCCTCACCGCCTTCGACATCCACGAGGAGGCGCGACCCACGAAGTCGCAGGTCTGGAAGCCGATCAAGGACCTCTCGAAGGACGCCGTGAGCTGGGGACTCGAACCCCTCGACCGCCTGACAGGCGGCCTGATTCGCGGTCGGGCGGTTGCCTGCGAGATCTCGAACGCCGTGCCCCTGGACCACGTGGACTTCCTCCGGGAGGCGATCATCTGCAACTTCGTCGCGCAGGGCCGAGGCGTCGCCCACGTCCCGCCGCGGAAAGGGACCGCGGAGTTCCTGCGGGAGAGTGTCGTCCCGCATCTTCCGGCGGGGGCGTTCGACACACACGTGCGGGTCTTCGAGGCCGCGACCTTGGGCTCCGCGGACGTGTCCCGGACGGTCCTCCACATGGAAGGGACGAACGTCGATTCCGACCTGAAGTGGTCGAACGTCGAGTTCCAACTCCCGAAGTCGGAACGGCCTTTCTTGGCCTTCATGGCCTTCGACACCCTCGAGTCCGTGTACTCCGACAAGGTGCTCGAAGCGATGTCCGGCGTCTTCGGCTCGATCCGGCGCGCGAAAGACGTGTTCGTCGGGTTCACGACGCCGCAAAGCGCTTCCGCGGCGAAACTGGAGAACCTCGCCCGGGTCGTGCTCCACCTCGAGACGATCAACGGATCCGTGGTGCTGTACGGCTCGAAACCCTACACGGGGCTCTTCAGCCTGTCCTGGGATCTTTCGTCCGGCGTCCCGAAGGCGGATTTGCGGCCGATCGTGTGAGCCGATCGGGCGCCTCGCAGGCACACGAAGCGGACGGCCTCCCGGAGGTCCGCGAGTATCAAATCCGAGAACCGGATAGATAGCTGAATTAATACGCATGGGTGAATCATGACCAATGCGAGAAAAGGACGTCTCGCGCTTGCTCACGGACGAGTACGCAGAGCGGATTCTCGTCGCGACGCAGACCGTCTCTCGGTCCGTGCAAGAGATTAGCGACAAGTACGACATCCCGATCGCTGCATGCTACCGCAAGATTCACGAGCTCGAGCAGGCCGGGTTCCTGAATGTCGCGGAGATCGTCACGACCCCGAAGGGGAAGACGATGAAGCTGTACCGCTCCCTCCTGAAGTCCGCGCAGCTCGTGTACCAGGACGGGATCTTCAAGGTCAAGTTCGAGTTCGACGGGGAGAAGGACATCAGCGGAAAGTGGATCGAGTTGAACGCGGCCCTCGACACGTGAGCGCGCGCACGCGCGCCCGCGTTTGTGGAGTTTGATAATCAAGGAGGCAAACGAGTTTTTTGTTTGATAATCAAGCGCGATAGCTTAAATATCCCAAAAAATCATCGACCGCGCACAAGCAAGAGGGGTTGGAACCGTGGAGGATAACACCACTCCGCTGAACAACGACGCCGAATTCCAAGGGACCTCGAAGCTTCTCTCCCCCCTCGAGGCATCCCAGCTCCTGACCGACGAATACAGCGCGAAGATCCTCCTCGCGACGTACAAGCGGAAGATCAGCGCCCAGGAGATCAGCCAGCGGTACGGCATCCCGATCGCGGCGTGCTACCGCAAGATCCGGATTCTGGAAGAGGTCGGGCTCATCCAGTGCGTCGAGCGAATCCTGACGCAGAAGGGGAAGCGGAAGAACCTGTACACCTCGTGCCTTCGCAACGCATACATCTTCTTCGAGAACGGCAAGCTCCGCGCGCGGTTCCAGCTCGCGACGGGTCAGGTGAAGGATTTCGGCGGCGACTGGAACGGCCTCGACATGCTGAAGCAATAGTCCGGCCGTCTCGATTCCGCTCTTCCCATCCCTTCTTTTTCTCCTGTCATCGACGAGTGGACGCAAGCGCCGGCGCCGTGTGATTCGTTATCACGTATCGCAGCGGAGAACCACGCCATCGCGTTTCATTATGTTTCGGCGGTGTTCATGCTCTGGGAAACCGTGAGAATCCAATTTCACAAAATCCTGTCCGAAGGTCGCAGCGTCCGATACGACCCGGATCCGGATAGCGGCGTCCTCCATCTGAGTGTGATCGTCACCGAGGACGAAGCCCGCCGCAGCCGCTCGAAGCGTTCATCATAGGCCGCGGTCAATCTCTCCATGGGAATCGTCTTCTCATTGGTCCGGTGACGCGTTAGGGATTTCGAACTCCGAGTTTCGCGTTGCGGGGCTCGGGGCCGACGCACCGCGTCTCGCGCGCTGAGAATCTTATAAGCCGAGTCCATTCGGATGTCGATGGCCCTCGGGACCGAGGCGGTCTATCAGCAGCTCACGATCTTGCTCGTCCTCGCAACCCTGAGCCACCTGACGATCAAGCGGTTCCATCAGCCCACGATCGTCGGGGAGATCGCCCTTGGTATCTTGATCGGACCGAGCGTCCTCGGCTTCTACTTCAATGTCTATCCGTTCGATCAGGCCCTCGTGGCGAGCTTCGCGGGGCTGGGCGCGATCTTCCTGCTCTTCCTGATCGGACTGGAGAGCGACTTCCGAGCCATTTACACGACGAAGAACGTCCTCGTGGCGGCCGGCGGCGTCGCGTTGCCTTTCGTCCTCGGGTTCGTGACGGCGTACCTGCTCGTCCCGCCGAACGCGGTGGGGACCAACGGCACCCAGTTCACGATGGCGATCTTCATGGGTGCGACGTTGACTGCCACGAGCACGGCGATCGCCGCGTCGGTCCTCTTGGACATCGGCCTCATGAAAGAGCCGGTGGCCCAGACGATCATGGGCGCCGCCGTGGTCGACGACATCCTGAGCCTCGTCGTCCTGTCGCTCGTCGTCGGGGCGAGCCGCGGCGAGGTCGACCCCCTCTCGATCGGCCTCCTGGTGCTCGCGGCGCTCGCCTTCATCGGGGTCGGGATGGCGGTGGGGATCTACTTCTTCCGGCGGGTCGTCGTGCGCATCCAGGTCGAAGGGATGAAACTCGGCCTCAAGCACGGCGGATTCATCATCGCGATGGCGGTCACGTTCCTCTACGCCTTCGTCGCGGAGATCGTCGGCCTCTCCGCGGTCGTCGGCGCATTCCTCGCCGGGACGCTGTTCGCCAGCACGCCGCTCCGCGAGGACTTCACGGAGGGCGCCGGATATCTCGGCGCGATCTTCACACCGATCTTCTTCATCTCGCTCGGGCTCCAGGTGGATCTCCCGCTGGCCCTCGGGAACGTCGCCCTCCTCGTCTTCGGGGCCGTCCTCACGGTCGTCGCAATCCTCACGAAGGTCGTCGGCTGCGGCATCCCCGCGCGGTTGTCGAAGATGACCCGCCACGAGGCGCTCGCGGTCGGATGGGGCATGACGCCTCGGGGGGAGGTCGGCCTGATCGTCGCGCTGGCGGCCCTCAGCGCGAGTGTGATCGCCGAGTCGTTGTTCTCTGTCCTCGTCGTCGTGATGATCCTCGTCTCGGTGCTCCCGGCCCCGCTCTTCAAGCGAGCGCTGGCCGGCGTCGACGACGAGCGGCGACGCGCGAAGGCGGAGGCGGCCGCGGACCCCCGCTAGGTCCGCTCGACGAGCTTCCCACCGACCACGTCGACCTTCATCAGCGTCTTGATCCGCATGCCGAGCTCTTTCTCCATGCTCTCCCGCGCCTTCGTCTTCTCGAAGACGATCAGGATGTCCACGACCTCCGCGCCGATCGTCCGCAGCGCCTTGACGATCGACAGGAGCGTGCCGCCGGTCGAGATGACGTCGTCGACGAAGACGACCCGGTCCCCCGGGTGCACGTTGTTGATGAACATGTCCGTCTTCGAGTAGCCCGTCGTCTGCTTCAGGGAGACTTCGCCGGGAAGCCCGTACCGCCGCTTCCGCACGAAGACGTACGGCTTGCGGACACGGAGCGCGACGCCGGACGCCAGCGAGAAGCCCATCGACTCCGCCGTGACGATCTTGTCGCATCGCGACCAGTCGCCGATTCGCGCGAGTTCCGTCAGGACCTCCTCGAGCACCTCGGGCCGGCCGAGGGGGATGCCGTCCGTGATCGGATGGACGAAATACTCGTATTCGCCAAAGCGGACCACGGGGCACTCCGCGAGGCTCGTCCGGAGTCGGTCGAGGGCCATCGTCACGGCCTCGACACGAGGTCCCGCGCGACCGCCGCCGCCTTCTCGAGGATGTCCGCCTCGCCCTTCACCCGACGTCCGCGCATGAGCACCTGTCCGTCGCAGATCAGCGTGTCGACGATGTTCCCGTGCGCCGAGTAGACCCAGTTACTGACATCATCATGGCGAGGGGTGAACTCGGCCCGCCTCGGGTCGATCAGGATGAGGTCCGCGAGGCGCCCGACCCCGACGATCCCCGCATCGATCCCGAGCGCCCGCGCGCCGCCGAGCGTCGCGAGCTCGAACGCCTCGCGCGCGGGCAAGGCCTTCGGGTCTCCGGAGGCGTGCTTCTGCAGCAGGGCCGCGACCTTCATCGTCTCGAACATGTCCAGATTGTTGTTGCTCGCGGCGCCATCCGTGCCGAGGCCCATCACGAGGCCCGTCTCCTTCATCGCGACGTAGGGCATCGCCTGGCCGGCCGCGAGCTTCATGTTCGACACGGGACAGTGGGCGATCCTCGTGCCGGTGTGCGCGAGGATCTCGATCTCGCCCGCGTCGAGCCAGCATCCGTGGGCCGCGATGACGTCCTTCGCGAGGAAGCCGATTGAATCGAGGTACTGGGCGGGTCGCATCCCGTTCTCCGCGAGGCAGTCGTCGACCTCTCGTTTCGTCTCCGAGAGGTGGAGGTGGATCAAGGTGCCGGTCTTGTCCGCGAGCTCTCGAATCCGAAGGAGGGAATCCTTCGAGACCGTGTAGATCGCGTGAGGTCCGAGGACCGCGGTGATGCGCTCCGTCCGGAGCGACTCGATCTTGCGGGTCGCCTCGTCCGCGGCCCGCAGCTGCTTCGCCGCCCGCTCGGGATCGTTCAGGTCCACGATGCCTTCCGCGAGAAACGCGCGGAGCCCCATCTCCTTCGCCGCCTTCGCCGCTTGGTCCGCGTGGAAATACATGTCGTTGAACGTCGTCGTGCCGCTCTTGATCATCTCGAGGCAGGCGAGCTTCGTCCCCCAGTAGACGTCGTCCGGCGTGAGGCGCGCCTCCGCGGGCCAGATCCGCGTCTCGAGCCACGTCGCGAGGTCCATGTCGTCCCCGTAGCCGCGGAACAGGCTCATGGCCGCGTGCGTGTGAAGGTTCACGAGGCCGGGGAGCGCGATGCGCCCCTTGCCGTCGAGGACCGTGTCCGCCTCCTGTCTCTTTCCGATCTCCGCGATCCGGTTGCCTTCGATGTAGATCTGGGTGACGTCGCCTTCGAGTTGCACGTCTCGGATCAGGATGCTCATCCGATGTGCCCCAGCGCATGGACGACGATCGACCTCGTCAGGTCCGCGTTCGCTCGCTGCGTGTCCCGGATCGCGTCGAAGGTCAGCGGCTCGTCCACGATCCCGTTCGCGAAGTTGTCGACCGTGCACAGGGCGGCGTACGGGATCCCGAGCTCGCTCGCGAGCGTGGCCTCGGCAGCCATCGTCATCCCGACGACGTCGCCGATCGTCTTGAAGTACGCGATCTCCGCGCGCGTCTCGAGGCGCGGTCCCGTCGTCTGCACGTACACGCCTTGTCCGCGGACCGTGGCCTTCGCGTCCTTCGCGCCCGCGACGAGCGCGCTCCGCAGTCCGTCGTCGAGGGACGGCGTCGCGTGCACCACCCGCTCGTCGAAGTACGTCGGGATGGTCCAGAAGGAGACGAAGTCGTCGGGCACGACGAACGTCCCCGGCCGGATCGTCTTCTTCAGCGAGCCGGTGGACGAGGTCCCGAGGATGTGTGTCACCCCGAGCTCCTTGAGCGCCCATAGGTTCGCGCGGTGGTTCAGCTTGTGCGGGGGGATGCGGTGATCCTTCCCGTGGCGGGGCAGGAACACGACGGTCGTCGCGCCGTGCTTCCCCATCCGCGGCGGGTCACTCGGGGCGCCGTGGGGCGTCACGAGGAACCGGGCTTGTTCATCCTCGAGGGAGAACGCGTCTCCGAGCGCGGAGCCACCGATAATCCCGATGAGGGGCGGCACCATGGAGGCGGACGAGAAGCCATCGGGCGATAAAGCTTCCGGGCCGCCGGCCGGCCGGTGGGCGAGCACCCAGGGAGCGGGCCAGCGTCCGTTCGTAAGTTCTTCTCGCCCCGCGCATCACGCGCGAACACCTTTGATGCGGGAATAAGTCTCACCCCCGATACGCGACACCATACGTATAAAAACGGACCTCCGGATGGCAAGACGGTTCTGAAAATGCGGCGGCTTCTGTGGCCGCTCCTGCTCGCCTTCGAGGAGGACGAACTTCTCAGGGACCTGCTCTTCGGGAAGAAGAAGGACCTCGAAGAAGGTCGCGCCTACCTCGTCAAGGAACGCAAGCCGGAGAAGGGCCTGAGCTCCTTCCACCAGGCGATCGACGCCGGGTGGAGGCCGATGTACATTACGCGGCAGCATCCGAACCACGTCCCGCGGCGCCGCGGGGAACACGACATCCGCGTGGTCTGGCTGTCGACGACCCTCGGGAAGGATTACATCGACCCGCACAACCTGAACAGCCTCAGCAACCTCGTCGGGAACTTCGTGACCGACGGTCCGAGGGCCGTCATCCTCCTGGACGGGATCGAGTACCTCATGATCAACAATGACTTCGCGCGGATCCTGCATTTCCTGGAATACGTCAACGAGCAGATCGCGTTGCACCGCGCGGCCGTCATCCTGAGCGTCGACGACCGCGCGTTCGAGGCGAAGGAACTCGCGTTGATCGAGCGCAACACGTCGACGCTCGAGTGAACCCGATCCGGCGGCGGTCGCCCGACGTCGCTTGGGATTTCGCGGGAAAGAGACCCGCCCAGGGAGGTCCGCGGCTTTATGACGGGCCGCCGGCATTCGCGTGCGATCGATGCTCGAGATCCTCCACCGAGGCGGCCTCGGACGCACCGCGGAATGGCAGCGCGGCGGCCGTTCGTTGGCCCTCCCGACGGTCCTCTTCGTGGAGCTCCCCTCCCGAAGGGCGCCCGATTATGCCGAGGTCCTGTTCGTCCGTGAGCGCACGCCTGACCCGCGGCCGCAGATCCGGGTGAGCGGCAGCCTATTCGCTCCCCAATCCGCCGGCCATCCGGACGATCTCCCGCCGACGAAAGGCGTGCCGGCGTCGATGGCGGACCTCGACATGCCGCCCGCGGGCCCGGTCGGAGACCTCGCGATCGTCGCGAGCGATTCCGAGGTCGGAGCGGCGAAGGCCACGGACGCCGTCTTCCTGGCCAACGGTCCCGAGTTCGAACGCTCGCCGCGGGATTTCGTCGCGGCCGTGCAGCGGGTGCGGGACGAGCTCGGCCCTGGGAAGGTCCTCGTTGTCACGGGGCTCGCGACGCCGTCGAACCTGGCCGTCCTCGTCTACGCCGGAATCGACGTCGTCGATTCGAGCCGCATCGGGCTCGACAGCGCCCGAGGCTTCTTCCATACCGCCGACGGCGCGTTGCCGGAGGACGAGGTGGACCGCCAGGCGTGCGGCTGTCCCGCGTGTACGGCGGCGGAGGGCCTCGCGGCGCACAACGAACGCGCGTTGTTCCGCGAGATGCTCCTCGTGCGGAACCACATCGCCCACGGACGCTTGCGGGAGCTGGTCGAGCGTCGTCTCGCGAACGCGCCATGGAACACCGGCATCGTGCGGCATCTCGACCTGCGCGGGTACGACCTCGTCGAGCCGTACACCCCTGTCGCCGGGGGCGAGCTCCTCGCGTACTCGCGCGAGTCGCTCACCCGGCCGGAGGTCGTCCGGTTCCGGCGTCGAGTGCGGGACCGCTACGCGAAGCCGCCGTCGGCGCGGATCCTCCTCTTGCTGCCGTGCTCCGCCCGCAAGCCGTACTCGCTGAGTCGGAGCCACCGCCGCTTCCGCGATGCGATCCTCGCGTCGAAGAATCCCTCCGTCGTGCACGAGGTGATCGTCACGTCGCCGCTCGGCCTCATCCCCCGGGAGCTGGAGCGGTTCTATCCCGCCCGCGCCTACGACATCCCCGTCACGGGCGACTGGAGCCGCGACGAGGCCGCCATGGTGGCGGACGACCTGCGGGCCTATGTGGAGGCGAATCGGTACGACGCCGTGGTCGCCCACCTCGCCGCCGAAATGCCGATCGTCCGGGAGGCGTTGCCCGATGCCATCCCGACGTCGAAGGAACGCCCTGCGTCGGACGAATCCCTCGCCTCGCTCACGTACGCGTTGAACGAGACGACGGCGCGACACGAGCGCGTGTCGAAAGGGGCCCGGTTCGCGGAGGAGATGGGGAGCATTGCGCGATTCCAGTTCGGCGAGCCGGGCCGGGCCCTCGTCGACGGGGCGACGTTCCGCGGTCGCTTCCCGGACGTCCGCATCATCCAGGGGGGCCGCCAGGTGGCGATGCACACCGGCCGGGGGATGCTGTCCCTCACCCTCGACGGCGGTGCGATCCTCTCGAAGCGGGACGCGTATTGGGTCGAGATCGAAGACTTCCTCCCCAAGGGCAACGTCTTCGCAGTCGGCGTCGTCGATGCGGCCCGGGAAATCCGTCCGGGCGACGAAGTCGTCGTCCGCCACGGCGACGACGTGCGGGCGGTCGGGACGGCGCGGCTCGGCTGGCGGGAAATGGTCGATCTGCGTCGCGGCGAGGCGGTCCATGTGCGCCACGTCTTCGCGCCTCCGCAACGTTAAGGGGGAGCGGGTCCCATCGGCGTCCGCGGATGGCGCTCCTGCTGGACCTCGGGGCCGCGGCCCTCGACGCGGTCGTGGTGTTTCTCCTGACACTCGGGTTCCTCGTCGTGTTTATTGAGACGATCTCGTTTCGACGGCTCGTAACCGCGATCGCGTCCGTCGCGATCGTCGCGGTCGTCCTCGCGTTGATCGGCGAGACCGGCGTCGCGCTCCTCGCGGTCGGGGTGGGCGGGGCGCTGGTCGCGAACCACGCGTTCGAGTGGCTGACGACGCGGTAGGCGTCGTGTGTGCGGAACCAGATTGATTGGGGTTCCCAACGAATCCTTTTTCTGGGTCCATGCCGGCTATCCGGTGGGGTTACGGTGACCGTGTCGCGGGGCCTGCACAAGCTATTCCGCAATTCGTTGCTTGTCCTTCTCGTCTTCACCGGGGTCGGGGTCCTCTTTTCTCTCGTCCCTGGGTTGGTCCCGCCGCAAGAGGGGATCGGATTCGCGGATGCGTTCTTCGTCGCGGGGCTGGCGTGGATGGCCGTCGCATACTTATCGGGGGGCTTTGTCTCAACCTACCGCGCGCCGATCCTCGCGACGCAGGCCGGGAACCCTTTCTACTACTCGGTTCGCGATCGAATGACGGACCTGACGTTGCCTTCCGACAGCCCCGAGGCGATGGCGGACTTGCGGAAGAAGATGTCCGAGCAGCCCCTGGCAATGCTGGTCGCGTTCCTCAAAGGACTCGCGTTCTTCGGACTCGCGGCGTTGTTCTATCTCGCTCCCAACGTAGGCGAAATTGCGCTCGCCGTCGCCATCGGTGCTTTCGCGGTTCTATTCCTGCAATCGCGAGGCGAACCGTCAGAAGCCAATCGGACCTGAGAATTGCGATCGACCGTCTGTGGGCCTGCGAACACTTTCACCCCTCCAGCCGAGTACTTTCGCGCACCTCTCCCCCGTCCCGCGCTTTATACTTGCCCTCGCTTCGGACGTCCGTGCAAAGCGCGGCGATCATGGCCCCGGTGAGTGACATGTACGCGGGAGAAGACCACAGCTGGCAAGACGTCTACGCGTCGTATGGATGCTCGCTCGACTTCGATGCGTCCGACGACGACGGCTAACGATTACAGCCCATCCATCCCAGAGATCGGCGGAGAGGGTCGCCTCCACGACTCCGCCGGTCGACTTCTTTTTTGCGAACCCGAGACGAATCCACCCTGCCGTCGAACCGTCTCGGAGTCCTCGAAAAGCTTAATGCGAATTGCCTTGCTCTCGCGCCTGCGCAGGGATGGTCCAGCTGGTTAAGACCCAGGCCTTCCAAGCCTGAGACCCGGGTTCAAATCCCGGTCCCTGCACTCCTTACGCGTGCGATTTCGCGACGGCTCGCTTGCGGGGTTTCGTCCGCGCTCCTCGGACGAGCGACTCCAGCTCGTCGATCGCCGCCATGAGGTCGTGCACGTCCTCGCCCGCGTTCTCCAGGTCCCTTGCGACCTCGCGCACATTCGGGATCGTGCGGGTCGCCAGCCACTCGCGTGTCTCCTTACGGAGCCTCGCCGGATCCGCGTGCTCCGACTCTCGTTTGGTCATTTGTCCCATCCCGTCCGACGATTGTCCGTCGTGGATCGGCTCCGCGGTATTTAGCGGCATCGGCGACGGGGCGTCGTCCCTTTCCCATGAGCGATTGTCCACGTGGATGGGCCATTGGCGATATCTATAAGTCATCCAGCCCACATGTCGGCCAGTTGTCCGACGCGACCTCTCGTGGGGCCGCGGACGCGGGATGGGATGACAGGGATGGCTCTCTTCCAGGGCTTGCTCGATCGAGAAGGCCGCACCCTCGAGAAGGTCCGCCGGCTCGTCGAATCCGGCGGTGCGTCGCTGAACGCGGGTGCGGAGGCCCGCGCGGCGAACGCATACACGAAGGCGCTCAGCCTCCTCGAGGCTCAGACTTCGCCGGTCGAACGCCCCGGGGAATGGGCCGAGGCGTGCGCGAAAGTCGGAGCGGGTCTCTTCGCGGTCGGCCACGCGGAGTCGGCGCAGGCCGCGGCTACGGAGGCGCTGCGGTGCGACACCGCGAACGTACGAGCCCTCGCGGTCCAGGGGGACCTCCTCGTCGCCGCGGGCCGTGCGGCGGATGCGATTCCGTATTACGACGCGGCGCTGCGCGCGAACCCGAAGGCGAAAGGGGTCTGGTCCCGGAAGGGAAACGCCCACGCATCCCTGGAGCAGCGTCCGGAGTCGATCCGGGCGTACATCCAGGTCGTGAATCTCGACCCGGACGCCGTCGACGGGTATGCGCGCGTGCTCGCGCTCGTGCCCGAGGACGTCGAGATGTGGGTCCGGAAGGGCGAGGCCCATCGGCGGCGGGAGGAGCTCGAGGAGGCCCATGTCGCCTACGACCGCGCCCTCCGCGTCGATTCCGCGTGCAAGGCCGCCCTCGAGGGCAAGGCGCTCGCGTACCTCCGCGGGCAGGATCCGCAGCGGGCGTTGCGTTGCCTCGACCGCGTAATCCAGCTCGACGGGTACGACCCGGACGCGTGGCGTCTCCGCGGAGACGTCCTCGCCGCGTCGCATCAGAACGAGGAGGCGCTGCGGTCCTACGACGAAGCCGTGCGGCTCCGGGACGGCGACGCGGTCGCATGGCTCTCCCGCGCCGAGTTGCTCCGTAGTATCGGGCGGAGCGTCGATGCGGTTGCGTCGTACGACCGAGCGATCGCCCTCACGCCCAAGGCGCTCCCGCCCCACGTGGGCCGCCTCGAGGCGCTCCGCGCCCTCGCGCGCTGGGACGAGGTCGTGAAGGAAGCCGGCAAGGTCGCCGCCTTCGACCCCCGCAACGGCCCGGCTCTGTACGCGAAGGCCCACGCGCTGCTTCAGCTGAACCGCCCCGACGAGGCGCTCGCCGCATTCGACGCCTTCCTTGCGGTCGAGCCACGCTCGTACGACGGGCTCGAGGCGAAGCGCCAGCTCCTCCTGACATCGGAACGATGGGCGGACCTCGTGGCCGCCTGCGACGCGATCCTGGCGGTGCAGCCGCACCATGTCCGGGCGTTGAGAGACAAGGGCCGCGCGCAGCTCGCCCTCGGGCAGGCCGAGAAGGCGTACGCGACGTTCGACCAGCTGCACGTCGTCGCGCCGGACGACCTTGACGCGATCCGAGGCCAGCGGGACGCGTTGCGCTTCTCGAAGAACCCGAAGGTCCTCCTCCATGCGTGCGACCTGATCTTGGCGAAAGACCCGGCGGACCGGTCCACCTGGGTCGCGAAGGGCGAGGCGCACGAAGCGCTCTCGGAACCGGAGGCGGCGCTCGCCGCCTACGAGACGGCGTTGCGGCTCGATCCGCGCACCGCCGAGGCCGCCGCCCGCAAGGCCGCGCTGCTGTCCCACCTGAGCCGATACGAAGACGCCCTCCGCGCATACGACGCCGCGATCGACGCGGACCCCGCGTCCGCGAACCTGTGGCTCGAGAAAGGCCGCATCCAGTACTGGCTCAAGGCCTATGCGGACGCCGCCGATTCCCTCGATCGCACGATCCGCTACGCGCCGTCGGATCCGAGGGGCTGGTATCTGCTCGGCCTCTCTCTCGAAGGTGCGACGCGCTACGAGCAGGCGGTCGCGGCGTTCGACCGCGCCCTCGCCCTCGAGCCGAACAGCGCGAA
Source organism: Thermoplasmata archaeon (assembly GCA_035637195.1). GTDB lineage: Archaea > Thermoplasmatota > Thermoplasmata > RBG-16-68-12 > RBG-16-68-12 > RBG-16-68-12. The sequence goes on from DASPXQ010000096.1 coordinate 14,983, forward strand.
GGCGTGGCTCGGGAAAGGCACCGCGCTCCAGTGGCTCAAGCGGTACGAGGAGGCCGCGAACGCGTACGGCCAGGCGGCGCTCCGGGACAAGGCGATGATGCCTGCCTTGCTGAAGCAAGGTTCGTGCCTCTTGGAATTGCACCGGTACGAGGAGGCCGTCCCGATCTACGAGACGGTCATCGCCGCCGACCCGAAGGACAAGGCCGCGCTCACGGGTCTGTGCGCCGCCCTCGAGGGCCTCGGCCGCACGAAGGAGGGGTTCGAGGCGAGCGGTCGGCTGACCCTCGCCGATCCGAAAGACGTCGAGGCCTGGGCGCGTCGCGCGCGGTACGCGAGCGCGATCGGCCAAGGGAAGGACGCGCTCTCGGCGATCGCGAAGGCCGTCGGCCTCGCGCCGGAGCGAACGGACCTCTTGCGGGTCAAGCGGGACCTCCTCGTGTCCCAAGGATCGTTCAAGGCGGCGGCGGAGGTCGGCGAGCGGTTGCTCGAGATCGATCCGCGCGACGTGGATGCGAGACGCGAACGGGCCGTCGCCCTCGAGCGGTTGGGGAAGCTCGACCCGGCCCTGGAGGAGTTGGACGCCGCCGGCCGCATCGACCCGATGGACCGGAACACGTGGAACGCGAAGGGCGCTTTGCTCGTCCGCGCGGGCCGGAAGCCGGAGGCCCTGGAGGCGTACGACCGATCGCTCTCCCTGAACCCCGGGGACCGCACCGCGCTCGCGGCCAAGGGCCGTCTCCTGTTCGACGCGGGCCGCGTGGTCGACTCGCTCCGGACCTTTGAGGACGGTCTCATCCTGGATCACGAGAATCTCGAGTTCCTGAACGGCAAGGCGATGTGCCTCGCTGCGGAGGCGCACTTCGACGACGCGCTGTCGCTCGTGACGATCGTCTTCGGGAAGGACCCGAACAACTACGAGGCGTACCGGACGAAAGGGGTCTGCCTCCTGCGGACGGATCGGGCGGCCGACGCGATCCCGTGCCTCGATTTCGTGCTGAAAGCCCACCCGCAAGATGCGGCCGTGCTGGCGTGGAAGGGCGAGGGGTATCAAGCGCTCGACAAGCCGACCGAAGCCCTCGCCGCGTTCGATGCGGCGATCGACGCCGACGAAACGCACGGCGCGGCGTGGCGAGGACGGGGCCTTGTCCTCCTGAAGCTGGAGCGATACCCGGACGCCGCGGACGCGCTCGCTCGGGCGACGGAAGCACGCAGGGACGACAAGGCGCTGTGGACGACCCTCGGATTCGCAGACGAGCGGGCGGGCCGATACGACGCCGCCGCCTCGGCGTACGACGAGGCGCTGCGGCTCGACGCGCGCGACAAGTCGACGTGGACGAACAAAGGTCTGGCCCTGCTGCATCTCCGCCGCTTCGACGATGCGCTGAAGTGCTTCGATGCGGGGCTCGCCCTCGATCCGGCGTTCGAGCCGGCCGCGGACGGCAAGCGACGCGCCGAGGAGCGCATCCACGCCGCGACGATCGAGGGCTTCGCGGAGGCCGTCGTCCGGTTCGAGACGCACCTCAAGAGGCCGGCGACGCGCGATGAGATCTTCAAATACTGCTCCGTGCCGCTCGAACTCCTCGACGAAGTCATCCGATACGTCAACGAGCCGGCGCCGCTCGCCCCGGACCGCATCGAGCCCGAGGCGCTCCGTAAGTACGAGGCGGTCGGAGCCGCAGTCTTGCAGCACGTCGGAAACGCGGCCAACCTGGACGCGATTCGGCTCACGGACGTGACGACCGTCTTGCCGCACGTCGGCTTGGACGAGGCCCGCACGATCTGGGGCTACATCGATTGGGTGCGGGACGCGCCTCTCGAACCGACGCCGGAGTGGCACAACGACGACCTGATTCGTCAGGCGCTCGACCTCCCGAAGGAGGAGTGGAACCTCGTCGATCTCGCGAAGGAACTGCACCTGGGGCCGTTCGAGGCGAAGAAGCTCGAGGTCTCCCTGAAGATCTTCCAGGGCGGCGCGTATCGGATTACGACGCGAGGGCTCCCCGGACCGAAGCCGAAGAAGGGGAAGTCCGAGGAGCGCCCGGTCGCGCCGCGGTCGGAGGTGTCGGAGGAGGAAGCGCCCGTCGCCAAGAAGGCGGCGCCGCCCCCGACACCGGGAAGGTCGATCGCGGACGCCCCGTCCACGGTGTGCGAAACCCATCATGCTCCCGGCATCGACCGCCACGCGTGCGGTGCCTGGCTGTGCGGGACGTGCATCGACTCGGGGGACGTCTGCCCCGGGTGCCACGCACCCTTGGCGGCGGCGGAACGCGAAGCGAGGAGGAAGGATCGTGAGGCGGACTTCAGCCGGCTGTGAGGCGACCGTGTCCAACGGGGGCCGAATCGATGAGCGGCATCTGGCTAACAGGCTCCCATCGGTTCGAGGCGCAAGCGTCGCTCGAACTGTCGCAGCGTCACATCCGGATTGGTGCAAGTGCGGCCGACGGAAGATGATGGATGCGGCGAGGCACGAGTGGTTCTGCCTGAGATGCGGTCGTTCCGAGGCCTTCTGCATGGAGTTCGGGTGCAGGAGTCACGGTTGACCGCTTTGGGCTCATTCAAACGTCCAGTGGTCCCGCTCCCGTAGCAGTTCCCGCAGGAGCCGGACCGCACGTGGTCGGTCGACCCGCATCAGGAAGGCCCCGAGGTGCTTGCAGAACAACCGCGCGACCGCACGGTTCGTCTTGAAGTCCACGCAGTCGTGCTCGACGCGGCGCACTTGCCGGTCGATGAGGACCGAGTACTCCTTGACGGTACCTGCGAGCAGGGTCTCCGTCTCCTTGTCGACCGAGACGACCGAGGGGTCGATGCCCTGCGCGGAAGCGAGGCGGTTCTTGCCGAGGAGGACGAGCAGCAGTTCCTCGAACGACATCTTGTCGATGTCCTTGTTCATCGGCACGTCCGCCTGGATCGTGGCGGCCTCGTCCTCGACCTTCCCGCCCTTGATCTTCACCGCGACGCCATAGCGCTCGAGTGCCTCGTTGATCTTCTTGTCGACGTACGCCTGCTCCTCCGGCGTGTACTTAGCCCGGTTGCGCGGCTCGTTGAAGTATCGCCGGGCCGCCCGCGCGTGGAACGGCGTGTGCACGGGGTATTTCCAGTTCGCCGGATCGCCGTACTTGTCGGGATCCTTCGGATAGCCCTCAGGCGGACCGAGGCGCCCGTCCCGCTTCCGCCCCGGCTTGACGGCGCGGACCATCGGACCGGGAAACGCCTCCGCGCGCGAGAATGTTTCGCTGCGGCCCGGCGGAATCACGGAAGCGAGTTTGGGGGTCGGCAAAGCCCATGCCGAGCTCAGGCGGAACGTCCGCTCCGATCGGAGATTCGGTCCGCTGATAACGACCCGAGAAGCTTTAGATGGGCGAATCCCCACCTCGGAGATCCAATGCCTCGTGCCCCGTTCGTGGGCGTTGTCCTCGTGCTCTTCCTCTCGCCCGGGACCGTCGCGGCAAACTTGGGTGGCGCAAGCCCGGTGACCCACGACCTGGGTCCAACGACGAGCCTCATGTGGCAACCGACGCCCGCCGAGCTGGCGGACACCTACTTGCGGAACGGGGGCGGATCGAATTCCGTCTATGGGGCGTCGGCCGATCTGTTCGTTGGCTACTGGGGGAATCCGGAATGGACCCGATCCCTCCTTCGCTTCCCGGCCTTGCCGCTCCCTGCGGGGGCGGTCGTATCGTCGGCGCACCTGGAACTCTACATGCACGCGGCGGACACGCCGGACGCGATGGATCTCAGCGTGCACCGGATGACGAGTCCGTGGACGGAGTCCGGCGCGACCTGGAACGACATGGACGGCGCCAACGCGTGGAATGCGTCCGGAGGCGGGGGGGACTTCGACCCGACCCCGGTCGACATCGTGACGGGCGTGACGAACGGCACGGGTTGGTACACGTGGAACGTCACCTCCCTTGTCACGGGCTGGTGGAACGGAACCGCCGCGAATCAGGGGCTCCTGGTCCGGCAGGCGGACGATGACCTCGGGATCTCGCTGGGCCGGAAGGAGTTCTCCAGCAGCGATGCCTCCAACGCCTCGGCCCGACCACGGCTCCTCCTCGGGTACCGCGCACCCCTCGCGACCATCGACCTCCTGGAGGCCCTACCTTGGCTCCTGCTCGCGGTCGCGATGGTCCCGCTCGCGTGGGTCGTCCTCCGGCGCGTGAAGGCCGGACCGTTCCGACCGACCGACCTGTACCTGATCCACGCAGACGGCCGGCTGATCACGCGGATTGGCGGCTCGGAGGGTGCCGTGCGGGACGAGCTCGCAAGCTCGGGGATGCTCACCCTCGTCGCGCAGTTCGTCCGCGATTCCTTCGGGGGCAGCGCCGGCCCGGGGGAGCTGAAGAGCTTCACGGTCGACGAGCGTGCGGTGGCGATCGCGAAGGGCGCCTTCGTGTTCCTCGCGCTCGTATTCGAGGGCCGGGCGCCGCTCGACTTGGACCGGCGGATCGCCGAGTTCCTCGAGGCGATCGAAGGAGCGTGGGGCGACGTCCTCCGGCACTGGGACGGGCTGCGGGAGGGACTCGCGGACCTCGACGAGCCACTCGCCTGGTTCCTACGGACCGGATACCGCTCCGCCCATCCGCGTCCGCCGATTCCCCTTGCCCTCGGAAAGTCGCCTCGATGATAGCGACGAGCAAACCCTTATCGTCCGCGCAGCCGGACTCGGAGCGGATGGCTGCCACCCGCTCCGCGGTCCCGGAGGGCCCGGGCTTCGGCCTCACGATGAAGATCGCCCTGGCGGGCGACCCGGGCGTGGGCAAGTCCAGCCTCGTCCGGCGGTTCGTGTCGGACACGTTCGACGACCAGTACGTGTCGACCCTGGGCACGAAGGTCTCGTCCCGCAAATTCCGCGTCGACGATCCGCGCCATGTGGGCGCGTCGATCGAGGTCGGCGCGAGCGTGTGGGACGTCATGGGGTCGCTCGGATTCCGCGAACTCCTGAAGGATGCGTTCTTCTCGAACAGCCAGGCCGTCCTGTACGTGTGCGACCGCACGCGGCCCGAGAGCCTCTGGAGCCTCCTCGACTGGGCCGCGGCCGTCGAGAGCGTTGCGGGCCCGACGCCCGCCGTGCTGCTCGTGAACAAGTCCGATCTCGCAGGGCCGGAGACGATCTCGGCCGCGGACGTGGACCAGCTCTGCCGCGCGCGCGGCTGGCGTTCCCTCGACACGAGCGCGAAGACCGGCTCGAACGTGGAGGCGGCGTTTCGCCTCGTCGCGCAGGCGTACCTCCTTCGGGTCCAGACGAAATAGCCGAGACGCCCCCAAAGGCCTTTTCCGGGGTTGGTGATGTGGCGGCGAGCATGCCCGAGCGATCCCTCACGATCGTCGGCATCGGCGACTCGACGACCGCGGGGACGCCCGGTTTCCGCTCGCCGCTGGAGGCCCCGCCGCGCGGCGCCGGGAATCCGGAGAGCCAGTACGCGTTCTGGATGATGCGCCTCCATCCCGAGTGGAAGGTCCTGAACCGCGGCGTCGACGGGCAGACGGTGGCCGAGATCCGCGGGCGCTTCAAACGGGATGTCGTCGAGGCGAGGCCCGCGGTCGCGATCATCCTCGCCGGGGTCAATGACCTCTCCGCGGGAGGCGAGCCGGAGCCGTTGGAGCGGGACCTCGGGACGATGTACGCCGACGCGCTCGATGCGGGCATCGTGCCGGTCGCGGCTTCCGTCCTCCCGT
>DASPXQ010000097.1:0-11487 GCA_035637195.1 Thermoplasmata archaeon
GGGTCCCTCGCTCGCGATGCCCGCGCGCCGGAGCGGCTTGCCCTCCCGTCGTACGATCTCCATGCTCGCCTTCCAGAGGTCGTGCGGTCGCCCGATGTCCATCCAGACGCCGTCGAGCTTGGAGCCATGGAGCGGGACGCCTTTCGCGAGGAGCTTCGGGAACAGGTCCTTCGCGAAGTCGAACTTCTGGTCCGCAGGGATGAAATCGAGGACCTCCGGCTCGAGCACGTAGATGCCCGCGTTCGCCAGGTTCGAGAACGCCTCTTCCCGCTTCGGCTTCTCGCGGAACTTCGCGATCCGGCCCTTCGCATCGAGGCCGACGATCCCGTACTGCGTCGGGTCGTCCACCTCCGTGAGGGCGATCGTCCCGACGCCGCCCCGTCGCTTGTGGAAATCGTAGAGCGCCTTGAAGTCCACGTCGCACAGGATGTCCCCCATCGCGACAACGAACGTCTCGTCGATGAAGTTCCCCACCCGACGGACGGCCCCCGCGGTGCCCGCGGGGTTCTCCTCGAAGCTATACAGGATCGACGCGTTGTAATCGACCCCGTCGCCGATCGACTTGATCAGGGCGTCCGAGAGATAGGCCGTCGTCACGATGATCTCGTGGAATCCGGACGTCGCAAGGGATCGCAGCACGTAATCGATGCACGGCCGACCGGCGACGGGCATCAGCGGCTTCGGCCGTTTGTACGTGAGCGGCTTGAGCCGGGTCCCCTCTCCTCCGGCGAGGACGACGGCCTTCATCGGCCGATCTCCACGCGACCTTTCTCCAGGAGGGCCCTCAACGCCCGGTCCGCGGAGTCCTCGAGCTTCTTCGGGTCGGAGAGAGCCCGCGCTTGCCGGTTCTGCGCCCGGAGGAGATCGCGGGACTCGCGCGCCTCCGTGCGCTTCGCGCCCCGGATCGAGAGGACCTTGTCCCGCATCTCGACGACCTTCGCGTGGATCTCATCGGCCTTGTCCCGCGCCGCGAGGTACGCCTCGTGCTTCCCGTCGCCCTCGAGGACGAGGGCCGAGATCTCCCGCACGAGCCCGAGCGAGTCCTCATGGACGGCGCGCGCCTCCGCGCTCAAGGCGACGGCCGCCTCGTGCTCCTTCTCCGCGGCTTGGAACCGCTCCGTGATCCCGGCATCGATGTCCCGGACCTCCTTTGCGATCTTGTCTTGATCGGCCTTCAGCGACTCGAGCTCACGCAGACGCTTCATGGAGCGCTTGATCTCGTCGAGCAACTCGTTCTCTTTGGTGAGCGTGAGGGACGCGGTCTGCTGCCGCATCTCCATCTGCGACACGCGCCGCTTCGTGGCCCGAAGCTCCGCGCCGACGTCCACGGAGGCGGAGCCGCGCATCTTCCGCTTCAGCTCGATGAGGGCCTTCGCTTTGCCCTGGAGTTCGTCGCGCTTCGCTCGGTGCGCCCGCGCCTTCGCGACGAGGTCGGCCCGTCGGTCCTTCATCACCCGCAGTTTCGGCGTGAGCTCCCGCTTCTTCTCGTGCACGAGGTCTCGCTCCTCCCGAAGGAGCGCGGCCTCCTGGTTCAGGGCGGTCCGCCGCTCGAGGAGGCTCTCGAGCTTGATCTCCGCCTGTTCCAGCTCAGAAATGGTCTTCTTCCGGACCATCGGGTCCCCCGGGGCCGATCGGAGTGCGGCGATTGGCGGATGCCCCATTAACCTTTCGCACCGCGTCGGCGATGCGGCCGATCTCCTCCGGGGAGAGTTCCTCGACGCGGCGCGTCCGGAACGGGACCGACCGGAGGATCGACTCGAGGCCGCGGGGCGTTTCGGCGAACGACCGCCACGACAGCCGGAGGCCGTTCTCGACCGTCTTGCGGCGATGCGCGAACAGCGCGTCCACGACGGCGTCGAACCGGACCGGGTCCGCGATCGGGAACGGGCTCGGACGCGGGACGAGCCGTACGAGGGCGGAGTCGACGCGCGGTTGCGGATGGAAGGCGTTCCGCGGCACCCGCTCGAGGATCTCGCACGCCGCCCGACGATACACGCCCACGCTCAACCGGGAATAGTCGGCGGTCGCCGGCTTCGCGATCATCCGCCGCGCGAACTCCCACTGGTACATCAGGACGGCCCGGTCGAACCGCTGATCGAGCAGCCGGAACGTGATCGGCGAGGAGATCTTGTAGGGCAGGTTCGACGCGAGCACGTCGAAGGCCGGCCACTCGACCCGGAGCGCATCGCCTTCGATCACCTCGACGTCGGGCAACGACTCCCGGAGATAGGCGGCGAAACGACGGTCGGCCTCGATCGCGATGACGCGCTGCGCCCGCTCCACGAGCCGTCGCGTGAGCACGCCGAGACCGGGTCCGATCTCCAGCACGACGTCCGACGCGCCGACGTTCGCATGGCCGACGTGGCGGGTCGCGATCCGCCCATCGACGAGGAAGTGCTGGCCCATCCCTTTGCGGGGCCGGATCCCGAGGCGACGAAGCGTGCCGCGGACGTCCTCGTCCACGGCAGCGGCACGGCCGCCCGACGATTTAGGGTTGCGTGCCGGCCGGGTCCGCGTCGAAGTCCGTGGCGAGGTACGCTTGCGTCGTGTACGTCGTCGTCGGATCGATGCGTCCGGCGGTCGGCATGAGCGATAACGTCGCGAGGTACGGCCCGTCGAGACCGCTCGCGCGGATGTCCGGGCCTGCGAAGACGAATTCGACCCACTGCACACCTTCGAGAAGCCACGCTTGAGCGGCCATCTTGGCGACGTCCCGCGAGGATCCGACGGGCTGCAGGAGGCCGGAGACGTCGAACGCCGCGGAGACGAACACCTCGACCTCCGCGCGGATCACCAGGGCGTCGTAGGTCCCGTCGGCGTCCCGGTCCGGGGTGAGCTCCTCGAACCGACCGGTGTACGAGAGGAGCTCGACGGTGTCGTCGAAGTCGCTCGCGCGGTACGCGGACGTCGAGCCGCATAGCGTCTCCGGGTAGCCGACGGGTTGCGGGCGCAGGACGGAGCCGACCGGATCGGGGGCCGCGGGGTACAGCCGGTAGTCGATCGGACCGTACAAGGTCAGGGAGAAGTTCCACGGTCCGTCGACGCCCGCGGAACGGATCTGGTCCCCGCGGAACCGCAAGGACACGCTCGTGTCCGACGCTTTGAGGGCGACGGTTCGGTAGGCGTACGCGACCATCCTCACGACGTCCGCGGATGGCGACATGAGGACGCCGTTCAGGCTGTAGTTCCCCTCGACGTTCACGTGGACGTCCGCACGCAGCTCGAGGAAGTCCGCGAGCCCGTCGCCGTCTAGGTCGACCGCCTGGTCCGTGTGCCCGCCCGTGAAGTACGCGGGCCGGACGGGCGCCTCGAAGGCGGAGGCGGCGTACGCCTTCGTCGTGTAGTTCCACTCGAGGATGTCCCCGGCGGGCTGCGGGAGCGGCCCCGCCCGGTCGTACATGATCCCGTCCCCGAGGAACAGCGTCGCATGCACCCGGTACGGCCCGTCCACGCCGGCGCGTTCGATGTCCGTGCCCGCGAAGGCCATGCGCACCGTCTGCTCGCCGGCGGGGAAGAAGTACCGCTCGTTCGTCCAGGCGATCGGATACGTCGCATCGGCCGTCGCAACGATCGGCGGCATGGGCGGCGGCACCCGATACCCGACCGCGCACGGTCCGCCCGCGGGCGGACTCGAGGCCGAGAGGTCCGCGTAGATCGTCCAGGTGCCCGCTTGCGGCAGCGAGACGCCCGCCTCGACGACGAGCCATTCGAAGGCGCCGTTCCCGTTCGTGTCGAGCCCGTAGTCCGTCCCAGCGCCGTTCGCGGTGACGAGCGCGTGCAAGCCCCAGGCCGCTCCGGCCGAGCCGATGCCGATGGCGACGAGCACCACGACCGTGCGAGCGGTCCACATCATGGTCGCACCGCCGAAGGTAGGCGCGCGCGGGAATATAGGACCGCGTTTCTCGTTCGGGAATCCTCTAACCGCGGATATTCTCACCCATCAGTATTTGAATGGGAAGTTCGGATGGGGTCGCGTGCCCGTCCCCTGGGGCGCGCTGCCCTTCCAGGACGAGGGAAGCCTCCAGTGCTGGATGGTCGGCCTTATCATCGGGGCGCTCGTGCTCGTCCTCGCGATCCTGATGGCGTACCAGCGGTACGTCGCCGGCAAGAAACCGGTCCAGCACCTGTGCGACTACTGCGGGCACATGGTCACCGCCGTGAGCGACTGCCATCACGCGCCCGTCCGGGAGCGGTTCCTGCACGGGACCTGCCTGGAATGCAAGAAGGACTGCCGGCTCGTGTGCGCGCGGTGCAAGAACCCCCTCTGAGCGAACCGGGCAGCAATGATTATGCGCCGGACCCCGTTGCCCGAGCCGAAGCCATGTCCGGTCCCCCCGAGGTCCCGGTGGCGCCGAAGCCTCCGCCCCAACCGCGCAGCGTCCTGTTGGCCTCCGCGAAGATCACGGTCCAGGCGCCGATCCCTCGCGTGTTCGAGGCGCTCACCAACGGCGAGCAGCTCGCCATGTGGTGGGCGGAGGACGCCCGAATCGAGGCGGAGTTGGGCGGCCGGTACGAGGGGACGCTCCCCGAAGGCCGGGTCGAAGGGACGATCACGGCGATCGACGGCCCCGGCAAGCTCGCGTACACCTGGCCGCTCTCGCACGAGGGCGGGTCCGTCGAGACGAGCGTCGTCTTCGAACTCAGCCCGCGAGGCCCGGAAACCGCGGTCCACGTCGCCCATCGCTCGCCGATGCCGGTCGCGGGCGAGTGGGACGGCGTTTGGCGACGATCGGTGGCATCGTTGAAGGCGTTCCTCGAACAAGGCGCGCCGGGCCCCGCCTGACCACCCGCGATCGAATTGGGGGCAGTTTCACACACCCCAGCGCAAGGCCTATGGGTCCCTGGAACATACCTCTACTTAGAGGTACGAGCCATGGAGATCGGATGCGGCGTGAGGGTCCGCGACTTCGGTGGGAGACGGTACGTATACTTCTGGCACTACGAGCGAGAGGGCGGACGCTCCCTCCGTCGGGAGGACTACATCGGTCGCGTGGGCACCGAGCGGGCGAAGACGGAGGTCCTGCGGCGCATGGCCGCATACCACCGCAAGGCGGAGCAGGAATTCGCACGGAGGCGAGCGCGGATCGAGCAGATCGTCGCCTCGCATACCTCTACTTAGAGGTACGGGGGAAGAACGGACCCTCCGAGGGCCCACGGCCCGACCACGAACCTTTATCCCCGGAGGTCGGTTCGACCGCCCGTGCGACTCGAGGAGCGTCCCTTCGGAGGGTTCGCCCGCGGCACCCTGCCCGCGGGATGCCGCCAGTGCACGGACGGCGCGAAGATGGTCCTCTTCGTCACCGGCGTCTGCTCGTTCCACTGCTTCTATTGCCCGGTGTCGGACGAGAAGATGTACAAGGACGTCGTCTTCGCGGACGAGAAGCGGGTGACGCGGGACGAGGACGTCCTCGAGGAGGCCCGCGCGATCCGGGCGACGGGCGCGGGGATCACGGGCGGCGACCCGCTCGATGCGGTGGAGCGCACGTGCCACTACATCCGAATCCTGAAACGGGAGTTCGGTCCGACCTTCCACACCCACCTGTACACCATGTCCACGGATACGGACAAGATCCGCGCGCTCGCGGACGCCGGCCTCGACGAGATCCGGTTTCACGTGCCACCGGGGTTGTGGGCGCGCGCGGGGTCGAGCGCCTACGTCGCGGCGTCGCGACTCGCCCGGTCCCTCGAGATGACCGTTGGCCTTGAGGTGCCGCTCATCCCGGAGCGGGAGGCGGACCTCGTTCGGCTGATCGAATGGGCGGGAGGCGAAGGACTCTCTTTCGTGAACCTGAACGAAATGGAGTTCTCCGAAGCGAACTTCGGCCGGATGCGCGTCCACGGGTATGAGATGAAGCACGAGCTCTCGTACGGGGTGAAGGGGGCCGACCCGGTCGCGTTGCGGATCCTCGGACGGACTTGGAAGACGACGGTCCACTATTGCACGAGCGGGTACAAGGACGGATGGCAGCTCCGGTCCCGCATCAAGCGGCGGGCGGAGAACGTCGCGCGGCCGTGGGACGTCATCACGGAAGACGGTACCCTGATCAAGGGAATCGTCGAGGGATCCGACCTCGACGGTCTGCGGGAGGACCTCGCGCGCAAGTACCGTGTACCGAAGGAACTCATGGGCGTCGACGGGCCGCGGAAGCGGCTCGAGATCGCGCCCTGGGTCCTCGAGGAGCTTGCTCCCCGCCTGCACCGGCCGGCGTTCCTGGTCGAGGAGTATCCGACGGCGGACGGCCTAGAAGTCGAGCGGACGCGGCTCGCGTGATCCGTACCCGGTGGGACCAAGCGTCGACGCTCGCCTCGGCGTCCCCGTCTTCGAGGGAGAGGCGCACTCGGACCGACGGCGTGAGGACCGCGCAGATCGAACACAGCGCGGCGGTCGCCCGCGGCTCGAACCGCTCCAGCGCCTCCGCGAGCCGCCGATCCCGCTCCGCCTCCACCGCGCGGATCAGGTCCGAGGAGCCGTTCGGGTCGGCCTCGCGAATCTCCGAAACCGTCCGATCGAAGTAGCCGAAGATCCGCCGGACCTCTTCCTCGAGGAGGCCAAGGCTTTTCGCCCGGAATCGCTCGACCTCGTCTCGCATCCGTGCCGCCAACGCGTCCGCGGCACGGCGGTAGGCGGGTCCGAGCTTCGGCCGAAAATCCGGGAGTTGTGCCGGGACGACAATCGAGGCGTCCGCATCGTCGACGGCCCAGACCGAGTCGTCTGCGGTCGAGACCGCGAAGCGGTGGAACGCTTCCCGCTTCTCGTCGGCGGCGAGCGTCGTCCGGAACGAGAACACGAGGAGGAGATCGTTCGTCGCCTCGAGGACCTGCGGGGTCGCCGTGGCCGTGAGCCCAGACGCGGCGAGAGCGGGAGCCACCCACGACGTGTCGACCGCCTCGACCCGGACCGCGTCCCAGCGCCCCCGTCGCGTCGCACATGCGAACGATCGTTCGAGGAAGTAACTACCGGGGGCCGCGAGCTCCGCGCCGAACTCGCCGACGTGCGAGGGATCGAACGCGAGGGCGAACTCCGCCCCGACCTCAAGCTTCCGCTGGACCGACTCCGGAGCGCGCACCCACAACAGCGACTCCGCCTCCGAGACCTCCGCGCCCAGGTCGGCGAGCGCATCCCGGACGAACGCCCGGAGAGGCGTCGGCTCGCTCATGCGGGCGCCTCTTCGCCGATCCCGCCTAGGACCTCCTCGTTCCGCTCCCTCACCCGATCGGACTGTGCCCGCGCGCGCACGAGGGCGTCCCCGAGCTTCCGCATCGCGGCCCGTCGGTCCTCCGCTTCCCGGAGCGCCCAGACGTCGAGCAGGAGCTCCTCGAAGGACCGCCGCTCGTCGAGGTGGCCGAGGATGAGGTCCAGCTCTCCGACGACGAGCTCGAACATGTGGATCTTGCGGTCGAGCAGCTCCATCAGGTACGCCTCGATCGTGTCCTCCGCCCAGAGGTTCACGACGTGCACCTCGCGCTCCTGGCCCAGCCGATGCACGCGGCCGATTCGCTGCTCGATCCGCAGCGGGTTCCAGGGGAGGTCGTAGTTCACGACCGTCCGCGCGAACTGGAGGTTCCGGCCTTCCCCGCCCGCCTCCGTGCTCAGGAACACCTGAGCGTCTTCTCGGAACGCACACACGGCCGCGTCCTTCGCGGCGGCCCCCAAGCTCCCATGGTACGTCGCGATGCGGTACCCCTCGCTTCGCAGGACCCCCTCCAAGTATCGGAGGGTGCGCACGTATTGCGTGAAGACGAGGGCCTTCTCGTCGAACGTCCGCAGGAACGTCCGCAGTCGGTCCGCCTTGATGTTCGTCGCGATCGCGCGCGCTTCGTCCCGGAGCGCTTCGAGCCGCTCGCAGTCCTCCGGGCCGAACGTCGGACCGCGGGCGAGCCGACCGAGCGTCTCCGCGACTGCGAACGTGCTGCTGCCGATCTCCCGCTGCAGCACGATCAGCGTGAGCCGCGCCGTCCAAGGGAGCCGCCCGGAGACGGCCCAGTACGCGTCACGCACGAACTCCGTGACGTCGTCGTATAGGCGGCGCTCGGCCGGTCCGAGGCGCACCGCGAGGCTGTGCACCCGTCGGGGCGGCAGGGTGAACGCGATCCCCCGGCGGTTCCGGATCATCACGTCCCGGAGCCGATCGCGCAGCTCCGGCACCCGCGCGGGCACCCGGCGGTCCCCGCCTGCGACATAGCGGTCCAGGAAGCCGTCGTGCGTGTGCAGCGCGCCGGGCTTGAGGAGGCTGATCAGGTTGAAGAGCTCCTCCATGTCGTTCTGGACCGGCGTCGCGGTCAGCAGGAGCATGTACTTCTTCGAGAGGCCGGAGACGAACCGCCAGTTCAGGCTCGTACGATTCTTGAGCCGGTGCGCCTCGTCGACCACGACGAGGTCCCAGGACCGGGCCTGCGCCGCCCGCCGATGGGCCTCCCGCTTGGCCGTGTCTATCGACGCAATCAGGAGGGGCCGACGCTCCCAGTCGCCGGCCGAACGGAGGACCTCGAACGGGAGGGAGAACTTCGTCTCCATCTCCTCCCGCCACTGCGAGGTCAGCGAGGGCGGCGTGAGGATGAGCGCGCGGCGGACCAGTCCGCGGATCGCGTACTCCTTCAAGATGAGGCCCGCCTCGATCGTCTTTCCGAGGCCGACCTCGTCCGCGAGGACGGCGCGACCGTGCAGGTCCCGCAGGACGCGCATCGCGGTGCGTTCCTGATGCTCGTACCGGCGCACGCCGCGGAGGGAGGGCCACGCCAGGAGACGGTCGAAGCCGTCGACGAGGGACAGCCGATGCGCCTCGCCGTTCAGCCGCCACGCACGCGGGCCGTCTCCCGGTGAGCCGAAGGCGAGTGCGAGGAGTTCCGCATCGGACGGGCTGAACTCCAGGGAGAGAGCAAGCTCTGGCGAGGAGGCCTCCCGGCCCGGGGAGGACATAGAGGGGGATCCCTTCACCTGCTACCGCAGGCGGCACGGAATTACCGCGAGCGATAATAACCGTTTGCCCGCCCCTAAATTCACGAATCCATTCCGCAACGCCAGCATGCGGAGGGGCGGGAACTCTCTCTGCTCCAACAATGAGCCCACCGCCGTACGCCCGCTTCTGTTCGGATTACGCTGTCGAAGCCCTCGTCCCCAACCATGCCGGGCCTAGCTGCCCGGCCCTTCCCCCTATTGCAACGGTACAATCCTGCCGCGTTGTCCGGTCGCAGATTCGATATTGGCGAGGATTTCTCCCACGATCTTCAACGCCTCCTCCTTCGACCCAGTGTATTCCTCAAAGATGACCTGAATGCCCGGGTCCTCGTCGGAAAAGGCAATCACGCCGTTGGGGATTTTGATTCGGTGGGTCCCCCACCCAGGAGTTGGCTTGGAAGGAACGGTTCGAGGTTTCAGGACTTCGGGCAACTGAGCGGCTCCCGCTAACGAGAACCATTCTCCATCGGTCCTTCTTATTAGGAATTCGAGGTCCATTTCGACTCGCCTGAAACACACTCAGGCTATTGAATAGCTCCGAGAGGGGCGGGCACCTTCCTGTTTCTTACCCTCCGTGTGCCTTGTCCGGGAGCGAAACCGTGCCTGCGACGATCGGTAACCGAAAGCCGCCGTTCGAACTCGACGAGGATCCAACGACTTGGTGTCCCCTCGCTCGAGTGTACGTAAAAGCGGATGTTGCAAGAGAAGCGTCTGGAACGCAAGGCTTTCGTGTCCCGGAAGAAAGTCAGCCCGTGACTAGGACTTTTGCAAACGGTCTCCTGACGTGCTATCTTGTCGACACAGAAATCGCCTTCCAGTACGTCCTGCATCGGCATTTGCACGCGGCACGATTGACTTCGGACGAGCTTCACGTCCTCGCCGTTAATAATCTGGCAGCCTTCGCTCGTGGGAAGACCGCGATCCGCGACTACGGTGGCGTCTACGGAGTCTTAGTTGACGGCAACTTCGAAGCGAGCCTCTTGGCGGTGCGGCCTTTCTGGGACGATGTAATGGCTCGGCTGAAGGTGGGACCGGAAATCGCCGCGGCAATCCCCGCTCGGGATGTCCTTGCATTTTGCGATGCTGGGTCGTCAGAAGGGGTCGCTCGACTACGACAGACTGTCGCGCGGGTTTACCCACGCGGAGATCACTTGATAACGAACCGACTCTACCGCCGATCGGGCGAGCAGTGGGTTTTGTTCGAAGAGTAGGGTTGAGCCCGCATGGACCCGCTGCGGTTGCCCATGAGGCCTAATGGTTAGCAGCGGAGGACGGCCCCTTCGGTTCGGATCATGTCGTCGAAGTCCTCGTTCCCCGCCAAGCCCGCCCGATTACGGGCAGGCACTTTACCTGCTCTTGGAGCCGACAGCGGCCGAACTGAGAAAGGCAATCCCGCGCCTACGGAGTGAGATGAATGCCTCCGAAGCCCAAGTATACCTCGTCAGTCTCAGAAAATAGCCTTGGGTCATCCTCTTCGCATTCGAGTATCCATGAGGCCTCTGTTGCAAACATGACAGGAAGCCTCCCGAGCGACGCAAGCTTGGGTAGCCTATCGAGATAGCTCCGCGATACGGCCGAAATCAATCGAGATTCATTTGCAGCCAATCGAAGGGGCTCGTCGAGTTCCACGATAGCCTTGGAGTGCCGCCGTTCTCTCGCCACTATCATGAGAACGCGACGAATTCGTCCGTAGGAGTAGATGGGCCCGGTCGGACCCAGATCGGTGGGCACGAATATTGTGACCTCAACGCGTCTCCCTACGAGCGGTGCCAAGCTGTGGCTCTGCCGGACCATGCGCGGGCGTTGATTCGTGTCGCGAGACATAGCCCTTCCGCCCCCGCGTGTGACAAACGTGTTTTTCGCTGCGGAGGACGGCCTCAGAACCAAGGCTCGTTACCAAGAGAAAGGGCCCGTCGCACCGCCCTCGGGCCGTCGCTCGGTCGGCGGTTCGCCGCCAATAATCGCTTGCTCGCTGCATCACAAATCCGGGGCCGCCGGGACCGCGGGCTCACGGCGGGTCACGCGCCGGCCTCGGAGCAGGGACGGCAATATGGCCAGCGTGTTGAGCCCCGCCAGCCAGAGGTACGTCGTCCGGATGCCTTGCGCGAAGAGCAAGCGGTCGGCCGCGGAAATCGTGCTCGGGTCCCCGGACGACAGGATCCGCGTCACGAGGGCGTACGGCACGGTGAAGGTCGTGATCAGGATTGCGAGGTTCAGGCTCACCGTATATCCGACGTTGAAGAACGTCGCGCGGAACCCGGACGCGATGCCGCGCCGTTCCGCCGGGACGGAGCCCATGATCGAGCTGATGTTCGGCGACGCGAAGAATCCGAGACCGGCCCCGAAGAGGATGATGTAGACGACGAGGTGCGAGTACGGCGTCGAGGCGTCCGTCGTCGAGAAGAGGAACAGGGAGAGGCTGATGACCGCCAATCCCGTGGTCGTGAAGGGGACGTGACCGTACTTGTCCGAGAGGCGACCGCTCAGGGGGCCGCACGCGAGGGTCGCGATGTCCATCGGGAGGATGAGGA
>DASPXQ010000098.1:0-7511 GCA_035637195.1 Thermoplasmata archaeon
CGGTCAGGGAGGACGGGCCGGCACGCGTTCGCCCTTCGCCGCGCCGAAGACTCGACCGTCGTCGCGACGAAGTCCTTAATGCCGTGCTCCCGGATGCCAACCGCCGTGGGCGTCCTCTCCGATGCGGACGTGCGCCGATACGTCGCGAAAGGGGAGATTCAGATCGAGCCCTTCGCGGAGGAGAACCTGACGCCGAACGGGTACGACGTGTCCGTCGAGGAGGTGGTCGTGCCCTCGACCGGCGCTCGGACAACGGAGGGCACGGCTCGCGTCCCGCCGACGACCCGGTTCGCGGTGAGTACGCGGGAGACGGTCCGGCTCGGCCGACACGTCGTGGCTCAGATCTGGCTCCGGACCACGTGGGCGAGGCGCGGGGTGATCGCGTCCTTCGGGATGATCGACGCGGGCTTCTCCGGCACCCTGACGTTCGGCGCGTTCAACGGCGCGTCCGACGTCCTCGAGCTCCCGATCGGCGAGCGGTTCGCCCAGATCGTCTTCCTGGCGCTCGACTCGCCCGCGTCCGAGACGTACGACCGCCGGTCCGGGACGTATCAGGGCCAGAAGGGCGTGACCCTCGAACGACCGTGACGTCGAACGCGGTATGGTGTTGCGTCGGCGAATACGCGCGGACGTGACGCAGCCGAAGGTCCACCACTCGGAACCCCGCGGCGCGAGCAACGGAACGGATCTGCCGTTCCGTGTCCGCCTCTTCCGCCTGTTCGAGGATCCGGTAGAGGTGGATCGTGCCGCGGCTCCCGACGGCCGCGAGGGCGTCGGGGAGGAACCGCAGCGCGGAATGCGGGAGGTCCAGAATGGCCCGATCGACCGGGCCGATCTCCCGGAGCACCGTGCGGGCGTCTCCCTCGCGGACCTCCACGCGCTCCGCCCGGTTCGCCGCGACGTTCGTCCGGAGCAACCCGACCGCGACCGGATTCGCGTCCGATGCATGGACCTGCCGCGGCCGTCGTCGTTTCGCGATCAAGATAGCGTACGGTCCGACGCCCGCAAACGGGTCGGCGACGACTTCCTCTTCGCGCACGAGGTCCGCGATCCGCTTCCGCTCGGAGGCCAGCCGCGGGCTGAAGTACGCCGCCGCGAGGTCGACGTGATAGCGCAACCCGTGCTCCACGTGGACCGTCGTGGTCCGTCGCTCTCCGGCGATGATCCCGATCTGGCGGACGCGTCGCTCTCCCTTGACCCCGCGGTCCTCCGCCGCGACCCGGATTTTCGGGTTCCATTGGAGGATGGCACGCCCCATCGCCTCCCGATGCGGCCGAAGACCGTCAGGGATTTTGATGACCGCGATATCGCCGACGACGTCGAACGAACTCGGCAGGGATCGTCGGAGGGAGGGCGGCACGTCGGCGACGTCCTTGTAGCTTCGGACCGACACGAATTCCTCGGAGAACTCCCGCTGTTCGACCGGGAAGCCGATGTCGACGCGCCGCTCCGTCGGCAGGAGCAGGAGGTCGCCCTCCCGCACGATCCGAAGATGCTTCACGAGGATTCCGCGCTCCAGGAGCCCCTTCCGGATCGATTCGCCTTGCCCCTTCGGCACCGCGACGCACCAGGCCCTCACGGCGTGGCCATGCCGCGTCCGGCGGTTAAGCGTTTTCGCGCATCGAGAGAACGTTCATGAAGGCGGTTCGCTTCGCTCCGCCCGTGCGGCGTAGGGTGGCCTTCTCCCTCGCCGCGCTGGCGCTGTTCCTGGTCGCCGGGGTCGGTGCGGCGCTGGACGAGGACTTCTTCAACTCCGCCGATTTCTTCGATGCGACGAGCGTGCACCACGAGCATCTCGTGGTTCTCGTCGCCGCGATCGGCGTCGTGATGGTCGTATTGGCGGTCCGCGCGTTTTCCTTAGAGGTCCACGCGGCTCGCGCCGAGGTCTTCCCGGAGACCAAGGAAAAGGTATAGCCGAGGAAGCTTGCTCCGGGCCTTCAATGGGGGAACTGGTCTTCGTCGGCCTCGGGCTGCACGACGAGAAGGGCATCACCATCCGCGGGCTGGAGGAGGCCCGGTCCGCGGACCTCGTGTTCGCGGAGCTCTACACGTCCGGACTGGCCGGAGCGTCGCTCGAAGCGGTCGAGCGGCTCGTCGGCCGGCCGATCCAAAAGGTCTCGCGCGTACAAGTCGAAGAGGGGACGCTCATCCTCGAGGCCGCAACGACCCGGCGGGTCGCGTTCCTCGTCGTCGGAGATCCGATGGCCGCGACGACCCACGTCGACCTTCGGCTGCGGGCCGCGAAGGCCGGCATCCCGACGCGGATCGTCCACGGGGTCTCGATCTTGACGGTGGCCGCTGGGGCGCTCGGACTCCAGGCGTACAAGTTCGGCCGCACGACGACCGTGCCGTGGCCGGTGTCCGGGTTCACGCCGACGAGCCCCTTGGAGGCGATCCTGGACAACCGTCGCGCGGGCCTCCACACGCTCGTCCTGCTTGACGTCCGCGAGGACGGGACGTTCCTCCCACCGCACGACGCGATCGCGGCCCTCCTGCGGATGGCCGGGGACCTCCGAACGGATGCGTTCGGACCGGAGACCCTCGGCTGCGTCCTCGGTCGGCTCGGCTCGCCCGACGCCGTCGCCCTGGCGGGCCCACTCGAATCGCTGCTTCCGCGGGACCCGGGACCGCCGCCGCACTGCCTCGTGATCCCGGGAGCGTTGCACTTCCTCGAGAAGGAGGCGCTCGCCGTCTTCGCGGGTGCTCAGGACGTCTGAGCGCCCTCCGCCGCGGCGATCTCCGGGAGGCGGGAGGCATCCCACGACGTGATCTCGTACGTCGTGGACCAAGAGAGGTCCTTCCCGCCCCACCGCTCCCGCAGCGCGCGCACGGCGTTGCGGTGGAGTTCCTCCGGCACCTCCCACTGCGACGTATAGTCCCGCCGCTCGATTTCCGCGATGGCGCGGTCTGCCGGCAAGGTCTCCGGGAACGGCCCGACGGGCATCACGAGGTCGGGCTTCACGAGGTCGGCCAGTTTGCGCTCGTGGAGCCCGGGGGGCTGCCAGTGAAAACCGCCTTCCTCGACGAGGGCGTGGTACTCTCGGTTCAGGTCCGGACCGTTGGACCGGCCGATGACGCTGAAGTACGTCTCGGCGGTGACGCGAGCGATCTCGCGGAGGACATCCCTCCAGTCGGGGACGAGGTGGAGCACGTGATTCGACATCGTGACATCGAACGCTCTCGCCGGGAACGGAAGTCGGACCGCGTCCGCGAAGACGACGTTCCGCAAGCCTTTCGCGAGGCCCAGCTCCACCATCGCGTGGGAGATGTCGATGCCGACGACGTCGATGCCGCTCTTCTGGAGCGGAACCGCGAACCGGCCCGTCCCCACGCCGACTTCCAGGACGCGCTTGCCACGGAGTTCGTCGACGAGGACGCCGAGGACCCGCGACAGGATCCGAGGCGGCAGGCCCCGCGTCTCATCGTAGATCGGGGCGACGCGGTCGAACGAGAGGCGGTCCGGCATCCGGGCGGAGGATGGCGTTGCGGTGGAAAAATGTGTTCGCCTCGACTTGAGGTGCGACCGCAAGCATTATGCGGGACTCTGCGAATCGCTCCTGCAGTGGAGGGACGCTTTTGAGACGCGCGTTCATCGGCCTAGTGATTTCTCTCGCCCTGGTGTCATCCGCCATCGTACCGGTCCTCGCTGCGATTGGCGCTTCGTCCGCAAACGTGCCCTTCGTTGTGACGGGCTCGGCGCCCCACAAGCCGAGTCCGCCGGTCATCCTGTCCCTCCAGCGAAGTCCGAACGGGACGGTCTACGCCGGCGACTACGTGTACTTCTCCGCGAACGCGTCGGATCCGGATGGGGGGACGATCGTCTCGTACGAGTGGTCGTTCGGGGACGGTTTCGTGGATACGACATCCTACGCCAGCGATTATCACGTCTACTCGTCGGCGGGAAACTACACGATGACGCTCACGGTCACGGACAGCGATCAAGGACTGACCGCGTCCAAGTCGATTCTCGTGACGGTCGCCGAGAGGCCCGACGTGCCGCCCATCGCGAGCTTCTACTGGTACCCGTTCCAGCCAACCGTGGGCACATACACGTCGTTCGTCGGCTACTACTCGTACGACCCCGACGGGTACATCACAGATTACGCGTGGGACTTCGGGGATGGCTCGTCGACGAACGCGAGCGATTGCTGTCCCTCTCACGTCTACAATGCGACCGGGAACTACCTCGTCACGCTCACGGTGACGGACAACGCGGGCCTCACGGGGACGGCCTCCGCGAACATCACGGTCGTGTCGGACGTGCCGCCGATCGCGAGCTTCTTCTGGTACCCGTACCAGCCCACGGTCGGCACGTACGCGTCGTTCTACGCCTACTACTCCTATGACCCCGATGGCTACATCACGAGCTTCGCATGGGATTTCGGCGATGGCTCGGCGACGAACGCGACCGACTGCTGTGTCTTCCACATCTACGAGGCGACCGGGAACTACACCGTCACGCTCACGGTGACGGACAACGCGGGCCTCACGGGGACGACCTCTGCGAACATCACCGTCGTGCCGGACCTGCCGCCGGTGGCGAACTTCACTTGGTACCCGCAGGTGCCCTCCGTGAATCAGACCGTGTTCTTCAACGCCGGTTATTACTCCTACGATCCGGACGGATACATCGTGTCGTGGAACTGGTCCTTCGGAGACGGCACGGGCGGAGGCGGCGGCAATCGGAGCGGGAACTTTTCGGATGGTGGGCCCTATCCAACCCATGCCTACGCAACTTATGGCGACTTCGTCGTCACGTTAAACGTCACGGACAACGCGGGCCTGTCGGCCTCCGTCTCGAAGACGATTCACGTGAACGCGCCGCCTGTCGCAGCCTTCACGATATCGACGGGGCTCGGGAAGATCGGCACGCCCGTCGTCTTCGACGCAAGCGCATCAACGGACCCCGACGGCGATCCTCTGAACTACGCGTGGTCTTTCGGCGACGCGTCGTACGCGACCGGGATGATCGTGAGTCACGTGTTCGCGACGCAGGGACAGTATCTCATCGTGCTCGTCGTCTCGGATCCGTACATCGGCGTCCTGACCTCGAAGTACCTCGCCGTTGTGCCGCCGAAGAGTCCCACGGCCGTCATCGCATGGACGCCCCCGCGCCCAATCGCCGGGCAGACGAGCGTGGAGTTCAACGGATCCAATTCGTTCGATCCGGATGGAGCGATCACCCGATACATCTGGGAGTTCGGGGACGGCGTCGTGGGTTCTGGCCTCACCGCGACCCACGTGTACGCGGACGCGGGCACGTACACGATCGAGTTGATCGTCGTCGACGAAGACG
Organism: Thermoplasmata archaeon; assembly: GCA_035637195.1. GTDB lineage: Archaea > Thermoplasmatota > Thermoplasmata > RBG-16-68-12 > RBG-16-68-12 > RBG-16-68-12. The sequence goes on from DASPXQ010000098.1 coordinate 5,297, forward strand.
GTCTCGCGAATCGCGACACGCAGACGATCACGGTCCTGGCGCGGTCGAAAGCGGTCGTCACCGCTGCGAACCTGCAAACGCCGATCGCGGGCGCGCAGGTGAGCCTGAGCCACCTCGGTCGTGTCGTCCTAGACATCCTCACATCCTCGGACGGCGGCTTCTCCCTCGGAGACCTCGTGCCCGGAACGTACGCGATCGCGATTTCGAAAGCGGGTTTCCAAACATATAGCGGGACGCTCGCCTGGGACGGGCTGAACGGCGATCTCGGGACGTTTGTGCTCACGCCGCTGTCGACGCCAGGCGGACCGGTTAGCGTCCTATCGAGTCCCGCCGGGCTGGCGGGCGTCTTGCTGGTGGCCGGGGCGGGAATCGGAGTCGCTTCGTATCTGTTCCGGAAGCGGCGACCTCGAGCTCCTCGGGACCGAGCGGATTAGCGGGATATGCGCCTAGTCTCCCACGTCGCACCCGAGACGCTGGGATGAGGTGGCAACGCGCTCGGGGGGACGGTCGTCCGCTCACGTTGGATTCGCCGGTTCCCGCAGGGGAAAACGATAGTTTCACACACCCCCCTGTGTTACCGCCTTAAGTATGGCCAAGGATGAGAAGAAGGGTGAAAAGGTGGCCATTGCGGTCAGTGCGGTCAAGTCGATCGAGGAACTCGCTGGCGTAGGCCCCGCGACGGCGGAGAAGCTGCGCGAGGCCGGGTTTACGGACCTCATGGGGCTGGCCGTGGCCTCCCCGACCATGGTCGCGGACGCTGCGGAAATCGGCACGAACGTTGCCCAGAAGATCATCATTGCGGCCCGGGAGGCGGTCGACATCGGAGGGTTCGAGACCGGGGACGTCATCCTCGAGCGGCGCAAATCCGTCGCGAAGCTCACGACGTGCTCGAAGGCCCTCGACGAATTGCTGGGAGGCGGCCTGGAGACGCAGGCCATTACGGAATGCTATGGTGAATTTTCGGCGGGCAAGTCACAGCTTGCGCACCAACTGGCGGTCAACGTCACGCGTCCGGAGGACGACGGCGGCCTGAACGGGGACGTCGTATGGATCGATACGGAGCAGACCTTCCGTCCCGAGCGGATCCGACAGATGGCCGACGCGTTGGATCTGGACGCGGACGCGATCCTCAAGCGAATCCATATTGCGCGGGCGTTCAACAGCCATCACCAGATGCTGCTCGTTGAGAAAGCACAGGAGCTCGCGCAAGACTTCCCCATCCGGCTCATCGTGATCGACTCCCTCACCGCGCACTTCCGCGCGGAGTACATCGGCCGCGGCGTGCTCGCGGAGCGCCAACAGCTCCTGAACAAGCACATCCACGAATTGATGCGGTTCGGGGACATCCACAACGCCGTGATCTACGTCACGAACCAGGTCCACGCAAAGCCCGACGCGTTCTTCGGCGATCCCACGAGGCCGGTCGGCGGTCACATCGTCGGCCACAGCGCAACGTTTCGTGTCTATCTGCGCAAGTCGAAGGGCGGGAAGAGGATCGCCCGGCTGATTGACTCCCCGAATCTCCCCGAGGCCGAGGCGGTCTTCAGCGTCTCGGAGGACGGAATTCGCGACTGAGCCGGCGGCGACGCGTGACACGGTGTGTCGGGACAAATTGAAGTAGCGTCGAACCCATGATCGGCGCGGTTCCAATGGATCCGGGTCTCCTATTGATACCGGGTCCCGTGCCTCTGCATCCCCGGGTCCTCGAGGAATTCGCGAAGCCGGCGCTCCCGCATTACGGCGACGCGTGGGTTCGGGCGTTCACCGAGACCGTCTCCCTGATGCGCTATCTCTGGTCCGCCCCGGAGCACCGCGTCTTCCCGCTCGCCGGACCCGGCCACACGGGCCTCGAGTCGCTCGCCTACACGTTCCTGCGACCGGGCGATCGGGTCGTGGTCCTCTCGAACGGCTTCTTCGGGGACCGTATCCGAGAGGTCCTCCTGACCCATCGACTCAAGGCGGACGTCGTCGCATCGCCGTGGGGCGCCGGGCCGGATCTCGACGGCCTCCGGAACGCATTGAAGCGGCCGACGAAGGCCGTCGCGGTCGTCCACAACGAGACGTCGACCGGGGTCACGAACCCGCTCGAGCCGATCGTCGAGGCCGCGCACGCGGTCGGAGCGTTCGTGCTCGTCGACGCGGTCTCATCGCTCGGGGGCATTCGCCTTCCGGCGGCCGCGATCGGCGTCGACGCGGCGTTCGGCGCGTCCCAGAA